>NZ_JAJQRC010000026.1:0-38767 GCF_046533115.1 Treponema sp. TIM-1 | reverse complement strand
GGCGTTTTCACCGATAGTTCTTTCCTGCTTTCCCCCGAACAAAGAAGAGAATTCAGGTATAAATTCCGGAATATCGAAGCAAAAGTTCGTGCTGTTCGTGTCGTTCGTGGTTAATCTTATTCTTCCTTATTCGCCTTCGTGGTCGATTCATAACAGGCCTCGCCCGCCTTCCTCCGCTTTTTTCACGCCAATTTCCCGGAGCAGATACTTTTGGATCTTGCCGCTGGCGGTGAGGGGAAAGGCGTCCACAAAAAAGACGTAGCGGGGAATTTTAAAGCGGCTGATCTTGCCCCGGCAATAGTCCCGCACATCCTCCTCGCTCAGCGCCACGCCTTCGTGAAGGATAATAAAGGCCCCCACTTCTTCGCCGTATTTTTTGCTGGCCACCCCTACCACCTGTACGTCCTTGATCCCCGGCATGGTGTAGAGGAAGTCCTCAATTTCTTTGGGGTAGACATTTTCGCCGCCCCGGATGATCATGTCCTTGATCCGGCCGGTAACCCGGAAGTTGCCGTCCCGGTCCCTGACCCCCAGGTCCCCGGAGTGGAGCCAGCCCTGCTCGTCGATGCACTTTCGGGTGGCCTCCTCCATCTTGTAGTAACCCTTCATCACGTTGTAGCCCCGGCAGCAAAACTCCCCGTGAACCCCCACGGGGCACTCCTCCCCGGTTTCCGGGTCCCGGATGGTCACCTCCACCCCCGGCAGGGCCCGGCCCACGGTTTCCACCTTTACCTCCAGGGTATCGTCGTAGCGGGTCTGGGTCATCACCGGGGAAGACTCGGTCAGGCCGTAACAGATGGTGACCTCGGTCATATACATCTGATCGATCACCTGTTTCATCGCCTCGATGGGGCAGGGGGAGCCCGCCATGATCCCGGTGCGGAGGCTGCGGAGGTCAAACATTTTGAACATGGGGTGGTGGAGTTCGGCGATAAACATGGTGGGCACCCCGTAGACCGCGGTACATTTGGCCTTTTGAATGGTCGCCAAAACCAAAAGCGGGTCGAACCACTCCAGCATGGCCGCGGTGGCCCCGTGGGTGATGATCGCCATTATCCCCAGGACCAGGCCGAAACAGTGGAACAGGGGCACCGGCAGGCATACGATGTCTTTTTCGGTAAAGCGCTGGTTCTCCCCGATGCCAAAGCCGTTGTTAAGAATATTCCGGTGGGTTAACATGACCCCCTTGGGAAAGCCCGTGGTCCCCGACGTGTATTGCATATTCACCACTTCGTTGGTTTCATTTTGGGCTTCAATGGCCCGGAGCAGGGTATCGTCACTGTGCTGTCCCAGGAGGAGGAGCTCCGAAAAATTATACATCCCCCGGTGTTTCTCCGGGCCGATGTAGACCAGGCTTTTTAAATAGGGGAATTTGGCGGATTGAAGCCGGCCCCGGGGGCTGGTTTTGAGTTCCGGAATAAGCTCGTTGACCATGGCCACATAGTCCGAATCCCGCCAGCCGTCAATGATACAGAGACATGCCAAATCCGACTGCTGAACCAGATACTCCAGCTCATGGGTTTTGTAGGAGGTATTCACCGTTACCAGGACCATCCCGGCCCGGGCCGCGGCAAAAAGGACGGTATTCCAGTCCGGAACATTGGTGGCCCAGATACCGACATGGTCGCCCTTTTTAAGACCGATGGCAAGAAAACCCTTGGCCAAATCATCCACCCGCCGGTCAAATTCGGCGTAGGTAAACCGGAGGTCCCGGTCCGCATACACGAGAAAATCATGATCCGGTTGGGTTTGGGCTTTTTCCCGCAGCAGCGCCCCTAAGGTTGTTTCAAAAAATTCCATACCCGCTTCCTATACCGGGGTATAAATAACCGCCAGAATCCGCACCGGTTGCTTATCCGCCGAAAGCAGGCGGTGGGGCACAATGGAATCGTAATAAACCGAATCCCCAGCCTCCAGGACACTGGAGGCCTTGCCGTATTCCAGGGAGAGTTTTCCCGAAAGCACGTGAATAAACTCCTCCCCCTCATGGGTCGATTTTTCCTGCACCGCTTCCGGCTCTATATCGACGATAAAGGGTTCCATGTGGCGGCCCCCCTTGTCAACAGCCAGGGCCTTAAAATTGAGCCCCTGATGGCCAAGCGCTTTGCCGCCGGAAGGTCCGGCTTCGGGGAGTCCCGTCACAAAACGGACGGTCTCCTCCGCCTCCCCCGCACGGGTGATGATCGGGCCCAGCTCTTGGTGATCATCCAACAGCGTACCCAGCCGGACTCCCAGGGCCCGGGCGATTTTTAACAGCGGCGCCAGATCCGGGATGTGCCCTTCCTCCTCAATGCGGCGGATAAGCTCAACGTCAAGACCGCTCCGTTCCGCCAGGACCTCCCTGCTGATTGAATAGGTTTTGCATAATTCGGCAATCCGTTCACCGGGGGTATGTTTGACAGCCATGGTATTATCTTAGTAATCTGTGGAGGAAAAGACAAGCCGCGACCGCTTGGGTATTCGATACGGGTAAACCCGCCCTAAAAACGTTCATTTCTCTTGACGATCTTCCCAAGCTATCTCTACAATTAAAATATGCAATTTGAACTAAGTAAAGCCCTGATCGATGATATTTTATTTTCTATGGAAGATCAAAATCAGGAATTTTTCGTGGATACCCAGGAAGGGACCCTCATTAATAGGGAAGATGTAGAAGGGGCTGCGGATCGGGAGAACCGGTATATTGCCCTGCCGGTCTGGGATTCCTCCGATGGCTACCGTTTAATGGAGCGTTTTGCCGCAGGTTTCAGAAATCCCCTAGTCCGGGAGCGTTTGACCGACGCCTTAAACCGGGGGAAAGGGGTATTCCGGGCATTTAAAAATGTCCTCAGCGCCTACCCCGAATCGGAACGCTTGTGGTTTACCTTTAAAGATCGGGAGATGAAAAAGGCTATCCTTAAATGGTATAATGCCCTCCGGGAAGAATGGGGGCTGGATCGTATTGGGATAGAACCTGAGGAAACCGATGACCTGATCCTGGAGGATTTCAAATTCCGCAAACCCGAATCAGAAGACATGATCCCGGCGACCGAATTGCACCGCCAATGTCTTGAGGATTACCGGGAATATGCGGAAAAAAACGGATTAGCCGGCAGCCTGGAAGCATCCTTTGACGATCCCCCCCCACAGATATTTCCCGGGGATTTAGCCCTGGTCGCCGAGACCGGTCACGGCGATTTTGCCGCCTATATTTCCGCCATCCGCCGGGGTTCGGCCCTCTACATCACCGCTCTGGAGGTAAATCCCGAATACCGCGGGCTTGGCCTGGGGGAATCCCTGCTTTCCCGCTTGGTGTCCATGATCGATCCTAAACACATATCCACCGTATTGGTGGACATCCCCTGTGATTCCGAAGGATTTTCCCGGGTATTATTGCGGGAAAACTTTAAGCCCTATGTTTACCGGTACAGTTTAAAACTATCCGGAAAGCCGGTCTTGAGTAAAGAAAAAATTTATGGCACTGTTAATTAAGATTGAGGCTTTCCTGAAACCAATTGGTTTTGGGGAAAGGCGCCCCTGTTTCAAAATAACAAGTTTTGAAGCGCCACCAGTGAAAATGGGAGATTCCCGGGAGTAGGAAAATTGAATGGCTTCTCAGATCGATGACGTAGCAATAAAAAAACATTTGGCTGAATTTCTTGACAAAATTCACACCGAGGCGGACCCGGAGCTTCTAAACGCCTATCGTTCCCTGATCAGGCGGGAGGTATCGTTGTTTAAACGATCCTACCTGAGCGCCTATCTTTTGATGTTATTTGAAGGGCAGCATACCCGAAAGCGGCCCGGTAAATCCGCAAAACCCCCGAGAGACCGGGGAGATCGGACAGACCGGACAGAGGTCACCCATTATCCCTTAGCGGAGGAAGAGTCGGCCCGGTTATTTATCGGCATAGGCAGGAACCGAAAGGTTTTCCCCCGGGAACTCCTGGGACTCATCAACGCCAAAACCGCGGTCCCCCGGGAGGATATCGGGGCTATCCGTATCCTGGATAACTATTCCTTCCTCCAGGTCCGTACCTCGTCGGCGGATAAAATTATTGAAGCCCTGAACGGCAGCTCCTTCCGGGGCAGAACCCTGGTGGTAAACTACGCCCGGAACCGGAAGGAAGAATCCGCGGAAGAGCATGAGCCGGATCTGCCCGGCGATCCCCTGGAATCAACGCAGGAAGAAGATAGCCATACCGACGAAAACTATCATTCCGATAAAGAATATATTGACAACTAACCCCACCAGGAGCATGAGCCAGGAGATTATCTCCAGAAGCCGGCCCCTGCTGGTATAACCCCGGGCCAGGGTCTCGGGTTCCCCCGGAATTGCCCCCCAGGGGGCGAAAAGGTCCCGGGGTTGGCCGGGAAAATTCACCGGTTCCGCAGGATCCCCGGCCGTTTCTGTCTGCGGCGGCCCTTCCCCGCTCATGGCGCCAAACACATACCAATTTTTCCGTTTACGAAGGAGCTCTTCGGGGATAAGCAGGGGAACCGCCTTTTCACCGGTGGGCAGGGTGGCACAGGATACATACCCGTAGGATTCACCGTCCGGGAGTTTGGTTATTTTTTCTCCGGGGAAAAAATAAGAAAGGGGAAGCCGGGCCAAATCACGGCAAAAGTGGTAGATTCCGGCCTGCCGCCTGAGCCTTCGGTACAACATGGTAAAGATCATCCCCGGGGGCAGGAAGGGATAGAAGGGGATAAACAGGGCAATAAAAGCGACAATCGAGGTTAAACGGAAGGCGGGTCTTGAAATGAAAGAAAAGGCCATGATGATTAGGGAAAAGGCCCCCAATATAATGCCATAGGGGGTAAGCCGGTTCCAATATTTGTTCTGATACTGTCCCACCCGGATGATCCCGTTAGTCAGGGAACGTTCGGGCCCATCATAAAATATGACCAGCAGAGGATTTTCTTTGGTGGAAACAAAGGTCATCCGGTTATCCAGGGGCCGCAGAAGCCCGCCGACAAATACCCGGGCGCCCTCGGTCAGGGTGGAAACCCGGTCCCACCGGATCCGTTCCGGCGCTTCCTCGTCGGGATAGAAGTCCTCCGGTGCGGTTTCACCCTTGGGCATGGGGAAAAGGTAGGTTTGGGCGCCGGCAATGGCCACGGGAACGGTGAGTTTTGTGCTCCGGATCCAGAGGGTCTGCCCATCGGTGGACTCAAAACCCCCGATAAACCGGAAAAGCCCCTCCTCAGTGGTTTGGTAAGCGGTATAATCCAGAAAAGGTTTCAGCCTGAGCTTGTTAAACCACTGCTGGAAATTCCGCCACGAGCGGTAGTTAAAAATGGCCCCCACCACCGGAACGAGAACGTACCAGAAAACCACCATCGCAATGATTACTAGTAAATGATATATCCTCAGGGTATAATTCCTCCATGATCAACCATATTCTGGTAGGAGCCATTGCAACCAACTGTTGGATCCTGCCGGCGTCCGCTTCAAACGGACCTGAGCCGGAGAAAACCGAACCCCAAGCGGGCATTGTTATCGATCCCGGAGCAGACGCCCCGGCAATCATTGCCCGGCTCCGGCGGCTTAACCTGTGGCCCCGGTATATTATACTAACCCACGGCCATTTTGACCATATCGCCGCCCTGCCGGATGTGATCAAGGCCTTTGAAGGAAGCGGTTCCCCAGAAATAGCGATTCACCGGGATGATGAAAATTACCTTGGTCCCGGCGCCTATGAGACCCACCACCGGAGTTTTGCCGCTGCAGGAGGCGCCGATTATGTGGATGAGTTCTGGCAGGATCAGCCTGCCCCCACCAGGCTGCTCGCCGACGGGGACACCATCGGCCCCTTCACGGTCCTCCACCTGCCCGGACATACCCCCGGATCAGCGGGATTTCTCCTGGAACGGGAAAAGATCCTCTTTAGCGGGGACACCCTGTTTAAGGCGGGAGTCGGCCGCACCGACCTTCCCGGCGGGGATTGGCAGGTCCTTCAAAAAAGCCTGGACCGGCTTTTGGCCCTGGACCGGGCAATTACCGTGTATCCCGGCCACGGTCCCCTTACCTCCATCGAAGAAGAGCAGGCCCGGGACTGGTTTTAACCAGTGGTGGAGCTTTTCCCGATTCCCTGCAAAATAAAAAAAGAGCCGCCGCCGAAAGGAGGAAAACGGCGGCGGCGAAAAAAGTAAATCATGGAGGAGGTCTTACATATAATATAACAAAATGCCTCCGGGGGGGTTACAGAAATTAAAAACTTGGCGCAAGAATCTTCACCAATTTAATAGATACTGCAATCCGGTAGAAACCCGCAGCGCCGTTCCTACATCCGCTTTCCAGTCGGCTTCCAAGGCAGGATCCTTAACATAGGACTGCCAGGCAATCTCCCCATAAACCGAAAGGGCCCCCCGGGGGAGTTTAAAGGAGAGGGGCGCCACCGCAATGCCTATTTCCCCCAGCCAACTGTTCCCGCCGGTATACGGGCGGTTTTCGTCACCGGTATTGAGTACCGGCGATCCGATGGCAAAGGCGGGGCCCGCAAAAATCCTGACAAGTTCCTTAAACCCCGCGGAAATCGCTATGGGCATCCGAAAAACATGCAGGGCCGTATCCCACTGGGGCCGGAGTTCCAGCCCGATCCTGATGGGTAAAAGCCGGAGGGGAAGATCATAAAAAAGGCCCGCCTGCATAACCGCCCCTCTAAAAGAAGGGTTGTTTTCCAAGAGACTGTTCCAGGAGGGGGCCAGCCCGAACCCCAAATGGAACGGGCCCGGCTCAACTTCGGCGGTTTGACCCCTCGCCGGCAGGGGCTCCGGTTTCGCTGCGGGATGGACCGGGTTCGCTGTGGGATGAACCCGGTTCACCGGGTCCCCGGAAGGCAGGATCCTCCCGGCCCCGGCAAAGGTATTTTTCCAGTACCGTGCGCTGAGTTCAGAATAGATCACCCCGGTTTGTTGCCCCGAAGAAGCGGCGTGGATGAATTTGCCCTTGCCGGCGTAGAGGCCCACATGGGACAGGGGGCCGGTGGTGTTAAAAAACACCAGATCCCCGGGCATAAGGTTGGCCTCCTGGATGGGCTCCGCCCAGGCGTGCAACTCGGCGGTCGTCCGGGGAACGTCTATTCCCAGGGCGTCCCGGAAGCTGCGGTAGACCAGGCCGGAACAGTCCAGACCCTGCCGGTCCGTGCCCCCGTAACGATAGGGGGTCCCCTGGTATTGCTCCGCCGCGGCGATAACCTGGGAACGGACTTCCTGGGGAGAGGCGGATCCGGTGGTAATGGGTATCGCGGCAAAAAGACCCCTTCCCGAAAATATCATCACGAGGAAGAAAAAGACTATGCCGCTACCCAAAAATTTGAATCCCATCTTCATACTTATCGGCAAAAAAGAGGTTTTTTTATAATATAATACAAAAAACCTACTGGCTTACAAATTCCGCTCCGCGGTTTTTCTTAAGCGCCAGGGAGTTGAGGGACAAATACAGGTAGGGATATCCGTCTTCCTCGTAGTATTGCAGCTTTCCCACCGCTTCTACCCAGGCGTCTTCTTCGGGGTACTTTTCCTGACCAGGGCCGGGATGGTCCCAGAGCACCTCGAACCCCGCGTTTCCGTCGTATCCGCAGCAACCCGGTCCGTAACGGATGACAAAAAAATAGGTGTTTTCATAGCCGATTTCGGTTTTAAAAAGCCCCTCCAACTTGATGGTTTTCCCCAAATAATCTTCCGGGTTAAGGTACACATCGTTGGTTTGGGCGATAAACATCTTTTCCTTTATTTCGATTACACCCGTCGAATCCTGGACAAGGGCGCCCCTTTCCAGGACCTCGTGGGTTTTTACCGGCTCCGTTACCGGCAATTCCCCGGTGTCAAAACCTCCCGGGCTGTTCTCTATGGGGGCGGATACGGAGGAATAGCCGGGGATGATCACCGATTGGGTACCGGCCTGGTTTTTCGGGACCGGGCCGATCCGGTTGCCGCATCCGCCCAGAGCCAACAAAAGCAACAGTATCCCCAGCGCTTTACCGCCCTGAAGGACCGATAAAAACCCGCCGGTAGTACCGGCGGCCGGGGCCGGGCCGATTTTTTTCATCGTTGAACGCTCCCTTTAAAAGATTTGATTCCCCAAAACAAGAGAAAAGCCAGGATATTGATGATCACCACACTGGCGCCGGTGGGGGTGGCGTAGACATAGGAGATCACCACCCCGATGAAAAAACAGATCACCGAAACCAAAGCGGAACAGATGGTTACGGTTTTAAATTGCTTGCAGAGCCGCATGGCGGTAAGGGCAGGGAAAATAATCAAGCTGGAAATAAGCAAGGCCCCCATCATCCGCATCCCCAGCACAATAGTGATGGCGGTGAGGAAGGCGATCAGCATGTTGTATATCCCGGTTTTGGTACCCGTGGCTTTGGCGAAGGTTTCGTCAAAGGTAACCGCGAAGATTTTATGGTAAAAAGCAACAAAAAGGAACAGGACCATTACGGACAGAATAATGCTGAGGGTAACGTCGTTTTTATTCATCGCCAGGATACTGCCGAAAAGGTAGTTACAAACATCGGTGTTCATCCCGGTGGTGACGGAGATCACCATCACCCCCAGGGCCAGGGCCCCGGTGGACACGATGGCGATGGCGGCATCCCCCTTGATGACGTGTTTCTCACTGAGCCGGAGCAGGAGAAAGGCCGCGGCTCCCACAATGGGAATGGAAACCGCCAGGGGGGCGGCGTTCATCGCCGTGGCCAGGGCCAGGGCCCCAAACCCCACATGGGATAAGCCGTCGCCGATCATGGAGTACCGTTTCAGGACCAGGCTTACCCCCAAAAGGGAGGCGCAGAGGGATACCAGAAATCCCACGATAACCGCCCGGACCAGAAAGGTATACGAAAACATTTCCATTAAAATATCGATCATACTGCCTCCGGGGGGGCGCCCAAGAAACGCTTCCCCATGGGGGAAGCCGCGTATTCGGCGCTGGTCCCAAAAAAAAGCTGATCCGTTTTCAGGTGGAGGATATGGCTGGCGTAATTCACCGCCCCGGGGATATCATGGGAAACCATGATAATGGTGATCCCCGCCTCCCGGTTGAGCCGCTGCAAAGTCCGGTAAAGCTCCACGGTGACCACCGGGTCGAGCCCCGCGGCGGGCTCATCCAGGATCAGGAGCTTTTTGCCCGCGCAAAGCGCCCGGGCGATGAGGACCCGTTGCTGCTGTCCCCCGGAAAGCTCCCGGTAACACTGGTTCCGCAGGTCCCCAATCCCCAGGGACTTTAAATTTTCATCCGCCGCCCGTTTATCCTCCCGGGAATAAAAGGGCCGGATCCCCCGGCTGCTGAGCCGCCCGGAAAGGACCACCTCGAAAACCCCCGCGGGAAAATCCATCTGCGCAGCCCGGTATTGGGGGAGGTAACCGATTTCGTATGGTTTAAGTCCCTCCATCACCAAATCCCCTTCCTGGGGCGATTTAAGTCCCAGAAGCCCCTTGATCAGGGTGCTTTTGCCGGACCCATTTTCCCCGACAATCCCCAGATAATCCCGCTCTTTTATGGTAAAGTTAATCCCCCGTACCGCGGGGGTTCCCTCATAGGCAAAGGACAGGTCCCGGCATTGGATAAGGATCATGACGTAAAATCAGGGGCATATACTTTTGCCCATTTAAAGTGAAATTGAAGCGTTTTTTTACCGATAAAGATTCGTTCCATATATAAAATATAACGCTGCCTTCAGCATCCGCTGAAAAACCGAAAACCCTCAAACCGATTCCCAACCCAAACGATTTTGGAAACTACTTTATTTTATCACAATGATAAAAAAAAACAAGTACGGTAATCCCAAAACCCAGGGATTCCAAAAATTCCCTCTTGACTTTTTAGTTAGTTTTTACTAACCTATAGTTAAAAGAAACTAACAGAAATCCCGAAGGAGATGGGGCCGATGCCTTTAGTTCTGGTTAAACCGGGTGAAAAAAATTCAATAAAACGGATTGGCGGTCGGGACGACACCAAAAAACGGCTGGAAACGCTTGGTTTTGTGGTGGGCAGTCCCGTTACGGTGGTATCCGAGATAAACGGGAACCTGATTGTCAATGTAAAGGATTCCCGGATTGCCATAAGCCGGGAGATGGCGAATAAAATAATGGTATAGTCTGTTTCTAAGGTTGAAATTCTGGGAAAGAGCCTATGGCTGCATAAAGAAAGGGGAAAAATATGCGGACCTTAAAGGATGTCAAGCCCGGAGAGACCGTCAGTGTGGTCAAACTCCACGGGCAGGGACCGGTAAAACGCCGGATCATGGATATGGGGATAACCAGGGACGCGGAAATCCTGGTACGGAAGGTAGCCCCCCTGGGAGATCCGGTGGAGGTGAATGTTCGGGGTTATGAACTCAGCCTCCGTAAAGCGGATATTGATATCATAGAGATCCGGTAAAGAAATTCATGGCGATAAAAATTGCCTTAGCGGGTAATCCGAATAGCGGCAAAACGACCCTCTTTAACGCCCTTACCGGGGCAAATCAATTTGTAGGAAACTGGCCGGGGGTTACGGTAGAAAAAAAAGAAGGCCGCCTCAAGGGCTATAAGGATATAAGCGTTATCGATCTTCCGGGGATCTATTCCCTGTCCCCCTATTCCCTGGAGGAGGTCATTGCCCGGAACTACCTGTTGGAGGAAAAACCCGAGGTAATCCTCAATATCATCGACGGGACCAACCTGGAGCGGAACCTTTTTTTGACCACCCAGCTTTTAGACATGGGGATCCCCGTGGTGGCGGCGGTGAATATGATAGACGTGGTGGAAAAGGCCGGGGATGTCATAAACCTGGGGGAGCTGGGGAGGATCCTGGGTTGTGAAACCCTGGCAGTATCCGCCCTCAAGGGCACAGGGGTGCGGGAGGCGGCGGAAGCCGCAATCCGGGCCGCCGCCAAGGCCCCGGGAAAGGTCCCCTGTCGTTTTTCAGCGCCCGTGGAAGAGGCCCTGGATAAAATCACGGCCCTGTTGGGGGATACGGTCCCGCAGGTTCAGCGGCGTTTTTTCAGCCTTAAAGTTTTTGAACGGGACGCCAAATTTGCGGAAAGCCTACGCCTTCCCGGGGCGGAGGCCCTGATCCAGGCCGTGGAAACAGAGCGGGAGGATGATGCGGAAACGATCATCACCGAGGAACGATACCACTATATCACCGGCATACTCCCCCGGCTGCTTAAAAAGAAGTCCCGGGAAAAACTCAGCCCCTCCGATAAGATCGACCGGGTGGTAACCAACCGTTTTGCCGCCCTGCCCATCTTTGGGGCGGTGATCTTCCTGGTCTATTTTATCTCGGTGACCACTGTGGGAACCTGGGTAACGGACTGGACCAACGACAGCCTTTTCGGCGAAGGCTGGCATCTCAGCGGAGGCGGCGCCTTTGCAAAGGCGGTAGCAGCCTTTGATGCGGGAGCATTGGCCGAAGCGCCCGTTCCGGAGGACTTCGGCCTTTGGGTGCCGGGGATCCCCGTGATGGTGCGGGGCTGGCTGGAAGCCGCCGGGACCGCGGACTGGCTCAACGGCCTCATCCTGGACGGGATCATCGCCGGGGTGGGGGCGGTGCTGGGCTTTGTCCCCCAGATGCTGGTCCTCTTTATCTTCCTGGCCTTCCTGGAAGCCTGTGGGTACATGGCCCGGATCGCCTTTATCCTGGACCGGATCTTCCGGCGTTTCGGCTTTTCGGGACGGAGCTTCATCCCCATGCTGATCAGTACCGGCTGCGGAATCCCCGGGGTGATGGCCTCCCGGACCATCGAAAACGAGTATGACCGGCGGATGACGGTGATGACCACCACCTTTATGCCCTGCGGGGCAAAGCTGCCCATCATCGCCCTCATCTCCGGGGCGGTCCTGGGAGGCGCCTGGTGGGTCGCCCCCAGCGCCTATTTCCTGGGGATCTTTTCGGTAATCGTCTCGGGGATCATCCTTAAAAAGACCAGGATTTTCGCCGGAGATCCTTCACCCTTTGTGATGGAGCTTCCCGCCTACCACCTCCCCACAATCACCAACATCCTGCGGAGCATGTGGGAGCGGGCCTGGTCCTTTATGAGAAAAGCCGGCACCGTGATCCTCGTCTCCGCGGTGCTTATCTGGTTCCTTTCGAGCTTTGGTTTTACCGCCGAAGGCTTCCGCATGGTGGAGAACCTTAACGACGGGCTCCTCGCGGCCCTGGGCGGGGCCATTGCCTGGATCTTCGCCCCCCTGGGTTTCGGCACCTGGGACGCCGCCGTAGCGACCCTTACGGGCCTGGTGGCCAAGGAAAACGTGGTGGGCACCATGGGGGTACTCTACGGCTATGCGGAAACGGCTGAGGACGGCCTTGAGTTCTGGGATACCTTTGCCGCCAATTTTACGGTGATCTCCGCCTATGCCTTCCTGGCCTTCAACCTCCTCTGCGCCCCCTGTTTCGCCGCCATCGGAGCCATCAAGCGGGAGATGAACAACGCCAAATGGACCTGGTTCGCCCTGGGTTATCAGACCGCCTACGCCTATGTTATCGCCCTCATAATATATCAGTTGGGAGCCTTCTTTTCCGGGGGCGGTTTTGGGGTGGGAACGGTCTTTGGCTTCGCCGCCCTGGCGCTGGCTGTCTGCCTCCTGGTACGGAAGCCGGCAAAAAAAGCTAAACCCCGGGAGGGTCACCGGGCCGCGGCATAGGAGATTTTATGGGTGTTTTTATTTCGGAAAACCTTTCCACCATTATCGTGGGCGCAATAGTCCTGGGGATCATTGCCTTTGCCCTGGTCAGGACCATCCTAAACCTCCGCAAAGGCAGGTTCCCCTGCGGCTGTGGCTGCGAAAAATGCGGGGCGTCACGCAAGAAGAACCTCAGGGCGCACGCCTGAGGTTCCTTTGCTTTCTATCATCCCTCGCCGTAACCGGCGATAAGATCCCGGAAAAAATAGGCGCTGTCCTTGGGGGTACGTTTTTGGGTGATATAATCCACATGGACAATGCCGAACCGTTTACTATATCCCCAGGCCCATTCAAAATTATCCATAAAAGACCAGGCAAAATACCCCTGCAGCTTGACCCCCTCTTTGATCAGATCCGAACAGACCTTCAGGTGCTGTTTTAGGTATTTGATCCGCTCCCGGTCATGGACCCGGCCGTCTTTTTCCACATAATCCTGCCGGGCATATCCGTTTTCGGTAATGTACAAGGGGAGCCCGCCGGAAACCGCCCCTATCCATCGGAGCTGCCGGGCAAGCCCTTCGGGAACCAGGGGCCAGCCCATATCACTGGTATCCTGCCAGGAGGGTTTGGCGCCGTATTTAAAGGGCTCCTTTTTATCAAAGGCCACCGGATATTCAGCATAATAATTAATCCCGATAAAGTCTATCTTCTGGGCGATGGTTTCCAGATCCCCATCCTTGACGGGGATAACCAAACCCAGTTTTTTGGTAACCAGTTCCGGGTAGCCCTTACCTAAAATCGGATAGATGAATACTTCGGTTTCCACCGCCCGGGCGGTCTCCGCGGCCTTTTTGTCTTCCCGGCGGGCCGTGGCCGGACGGGGGGTGCTGGGGTTCAAGGTGATGCCGATGGGGGCCTTGAGCCCGGTTTTCCGGTAGGCTTTGACCGCGAGGCCATGGGCAAGGTTGACATGATGTACCGCCTTGATCGCCGCCTGGATATCCTGAATCCCCGGGGCGTGGACCCCAAGGTGATACCCCAAATAGGCTATGCAGTAGGGCTCGTTGATGGTGATCCACTGATCTACCAGGTCCCCCAGCTCGGCAAAACAGACCTTGGCGTATTCGACAAAGGCTTCGGTGATAAACCGTTCGGTCCATCCCCCCTTATCCTGAAGGCTTTGGGGTAAATCCCAATGATAAATGGTGGCGCAGGCCTTGATACCATATTTATGCAGTTCCTCGCAGATAGCCCGGTAATAGGCGATCCCCTGGGGATTGACCTTGCCGGTCCCCTCGGGGATTATCCGGGGCCAGGCCAGGGAAAAGCGGTAGGACTTAAAGCCCAGTTCCGCCATGAGGGCGATATCTTCTTTATACCGGTGGTACTGATCGCAGGCAATCTCCCCGCTCTCGCCGCCGTAAACCGCTCCGGGCTTCCGGGCAAAGGTATCCCATATCGACTCGCTCCGCCCCCCTTCGTGTCCCGCCCCTTCAACCTGATAACTGGCGGTGGCGGTTCCCCAGAGAAAATCCGCAGGAAAATCCAATTTTTGCATACTACATCCTTATCTGAACCGGTTTCAAAACCGGTGCTTATTCCTTGGTTTTAGGGATTACGGCCGGTAACGGTTCTGGTGTTCATACGGTCATCTTTTTGCTGCTCGTTAATGACCAATAAATAGGGTATTTCACGAAGATAGGATATCTCGTAATCCAGGTCCCCGTATTTTAGCAGCTTGGTACCATCCCGGGAAAAATACATCAACTCATACCTATCCCTATCCGGATTTGGTTGAAAATAAACGACATTATTGTTTATGTTCATATCTTCAAAACAAACCGCCAGGATGCCATACTCCGTATTATACTCGCTGTTCACCCCAAGCCGCCCGGGAGTTTCCGCGGGTATGCGTATCTGGTTATAATCCAATCCATCGGTGGTGACTATTTTACCCGTCACATCAACTTTGATGTTCATTCTCGTTTCCTCTTGGGTGAGGGTAATGCCATTAGACAGAAAAAACTGTATCCGGTTGAGTTGATCATCCGGAAGGGCCCGGCGCATCGCAATGGTAAACGGTGTTTTAGGCAGCGGCAAGGCAATCTCAGGTTCAGGCGCAAGAACCACAGAAGGCGCCGGATCAGGCTGCTTTTTTCCACCGGCGGCGGCATTGATTCCCGCAACGAATAAAAAGGCCGTTATTATCAAAATAATATTTGTCTTTTTCATGATTTTCCTCATAACTGAGGCTGTTTCAAATTTGAAACAGCAACCTTGGATTTAAGCAAAAGCGAACCTTTAGGCCGCTTTTGCAGAGCCAGTTCCAAAACCAACTGAATTTTGAAATTGGCACTGCTATTATTCCTTTATATATTCGGCCATGTTACGGCTAATCTAAATATTTTTTTATGTGAAGTGGCGGTCCTGGCGATCTTCTCCCTTTTCCTCCAAGTATGGTACAGTTTCCCTATGACTATTCGGGAACGGCTCAATAAAATTGCCCGGGAACGGATCCTTATCCTCGACGGCGCCATGGGGTCCATGATCCAGGGTTTCCATCTCGCCGAAGCTGATTTCCGGGGCAGCCGGTTCGCCTCCCACGGGAGGGAACTAGCAGGGTGTAACGACCTTCTCTGTCTTACCAAACCGGAACTTATCACCGGGATCCACGAAGCCTATTTGCAGGCCGGGGCGGACATCATTGAAACCTGCAGCTTCAATTCCACGCCGGTGTCCCTGGCCGATTACGGTATCGGGGAGCTGGCCTACGAGATCAGCGCCGCGGCAGCGGGGATTGCCCGGAAAGCGGCGGACAAGTATGCCACCCCGGAAAAGCCCCGGTTCGTGGCGGGGAGTATCGGACCTACCGCCAAAAGCACCAGTATGTCCCCGGATATAGCGGATCCCGGCAAACGGAACGTCACCTGGGATGAGCTGGAAGGGGCCTATTATGAAAACGCCCGGGGCCTGCTGGACGGCGGCGCGGATATACTCCTCATCGAAACCGTCTTCGATACCCTCAATGCCAAGGCGGCCATAGCCGCCATCAGCCGCCTCCTGGGGGAACGGGGCAGCTCCCTCCCGGCCTTCCCCCTGATGATCTCCGCCACCGTCTCCGATGCCGCGGGCCGGCTGCTTACGGGGCAGACCGTGGAGGCCTTTTTGGTTTCGGTATCCCACGCCGACCCCTGGTCAATCGGCCTCAACTGTTCCTTTGGGGCGGAGCAGCTCAAAAAGCCCCTGGCCCGCCTGGCCCGCCTGGCTCCCTATCTGGTCAGCGCCCACCCCAACGCGGGGCTCCCCAACCAGTTGGGGGCCTACGACGAGACCCCCGAATCCATGGCCGCCCAGGCAGCAGCCTATCTGCAGGAAGGGCTGGTGAATATCCTGGGGGGGTGCTGTGGTTCTACCCCCGCCCATATCGCCGCCATTGCCACCAAAACCCGGAACCAGGCGCCCCGGATCCCTCCCAAGCCGAGGCCGGGAACCTGGCTTGCGGGACTGGAAAGCTTCCCGGTGGACCGGGAACAGGGGCTCACCATTATCGGTGAACGGGCCCATGCCCCGGGGAGCCGAAAATTCCTGGGGCTTATCCGGGAGGACAAATACGATGAAACCCTGGGCATGGTTCACGAAATGATAGCTAAGGGGGCCGCGGTGATCAACGTCTGCATGGACGATCCCTTTCTGGATGCCCGGGCCGCCATGATCCGTTTCCTGAACCTGGCCCTGTCGGACCCGGACATAGCCCGTCTTCCCTTTATGATCGATAGTTCCCGCTGGGAAGTGCTGGAGGCCGGCTTGAAGTGCCTCCCGGGCAAGGGCATTGTCAATTCCATAAGCCTTAAGGAAGGGGAGGAGGAATTCCTCAAAAAAGCCTTCCTTGCCCGGACCTATGGCGCGGCTATCGTGGTGATGCTCTTTGACGAGCAGGGCCAGGCCGGATCCTATGAACGGAAAATCGAAATCGCCGCCCGGGTCTATGCCCTGCTTATTGGCCGGGGATTTCCCCCGGAGGATATAATCTTTGATCCCAACGTGTTTGCCCTGGCCACGGGGATCCCCGAACATGACCGTTATGCCCTGGATTTTATCCGTGCCTGCGAATGGATCAAGACCCACTGTCCCGGCGCTCAAATTTCCGCGGGGGTTTCCAACCTCTCCTTTAGCTTCCGGGGCAACGAAACAATCCGGGAAGCCATGCACGCGGTTTTTCTTAAATATGCCGGGGAGGCGGGCCTTTCCATGGCCATTGTAAAGGCCGGCTTGATCCCCTATGACCAGCTGGATCCCCCCCTGCGGCAGACCGTGGAGGATGTAATTTTATGCCGGGGACCGGCGGCCGCGGAACGGCTCCTGGTCCTGGCGATGGAACTAATGGAAAAATCCAAAGGAACGGCCGTAAAAAAGGGGGATCAAACGGCCAAACCCCGGTCTTCCCTTCCCCCGGAAGACCGGATCCTCCATGCCATGCTCACGGGCCAGGACGACGCTATTGAGGAGGATCTCCGGGCCCTGCGATCCGAATGCGCCCGTTCCCTGGATATAGTTGAGGGGCCCCTGATGCGGGCCATGGGGGAAATCGGAAACCGCTTTGGGGAAGGGCGGCTTTTCCTTCCCCAGGTGATCCGAAGCGCCCGGGTAATGAAAAAGGCGGTGTCCATCCTGGAACCCTTTATTGAAGCGGAAAAAACCGCCGCCGCCGGAAGGGATAAGGGCAGGATTCTTCTCGCCACGGTGAAGGGGGATGTCCACGATATCGGGAAAAACATTGTGGGAGTGGTGTTGGGCTGTAACGGTTATGATATCCTGGATCTGGGAGTTATGGTACCCCGGGAACAGATCATAACAATCGCGCAACAGGAGCGGGTCGATCTTATCGGCCTCTCCGGGCTTATCACCCCCTCGCTGGATGAAATGGTCAACGTTGCCCAAGAAATGGAAAAAAACAAACTCACCATACCCCTCCTCATCGGCGGGGCCGCCACCAGTCTTGCCCACACGGGTTTGCGGATCGTTCCGGAATACTCCGGTCCCGTGGTGTATATTCCCGACGCAAGCCGTTCCGCCGGGGCGGTCCGCGCCCTTCTTTCCGACACCTACCGGCCCCGTTTTTTGGAAGAATTGGAACTCAAGTACCAGGAAGCGGTAAAACACCACCAATCCATCCAAACCCGAATTGAACTGCTGCCCCTGGAAACGGCCCGGCAAAATAAAATCCCCCCGGATACGGATACCCCGGAACCGCGGCTCCGGGGAATTCAAACCTTTAATGATTACCCCTTGGACCGGATAATCCCCTATATCAACTGGAAAGATTTCCTCCACGCCTGGGATATGTCCCCGGCATCCCGGGAAAAAACCCGGCCCGAGGCTGCCCCGGAACGGGAAAAGGCGGAAACCCAGCTGCTGGAGGATGCAAAAAGCCTTTTGGACCGGATAGTTTCCCAAAAAATACTAAACCTTCGGGGGGTTCTGGGTTTTTTCCCGGCCTTTTCCCAGGGGGAGGACCTATTCCTCTACGATCCCGGCGGTCCGACCCGGGATCTTGCACCGGAAGCGGCCATTGCCCGGTTTTCCTTTCTGCGGAACCAGGGGAAAAAACGGGCCGGTTTGCCCAACCCGTGCCTGGCCGACTTTATCCCCGAAAAAGCTCCCGGGGGGACGGCCGGCTGGATCGGCCTTTTTGCCCTGAGCGCGGGTTTTGGCTTGCCGGAAGCGGAGGCCGCCTATAAAGCCGATGACTACGGGAGGCTCCTCCTTTCCAGCCTGGCAAACACCCTGGCCGAGGCCTTTATCGAGGAGCTGCACCTCCGGGTACGGCGGGAACTATGGGCTTACGCCCCGGAGGAGAACCTCTCCCCGGAGGAGATTTTACGGGGGGCCTACCGGGGGATACGTCCCGCCTTTGGCTACCCCGCCTGTCCCGATCACTACGATAAGCAAATATGTTTTGATGTATTGGGGGCCCGGGAAAAATGCGGGCTGGAATTAACCGATACCGCCATGATCGTCCCCGCCGCTTCGGTATGCGGTATGTTTTTTTCCAGCCCCCGGGCCTATTATTTCGGCCTGGGAACCATCGGGGAGGATCAGCTGGCGGATTGGGCCGGCCGAAAGGGAATCACGGTCCAGGAAGCCCGCCGCCGTATCGGCAAACTATAGGAACGCCCCTACTTATCGGCGTCTTTTGCCTGTTCCCGTTCTTTCAGGGACGCCTTAAAAAGGGCGTTAGTATCCACCTTATTCTCCACCCCGTAAAGGGGGCTGGTCCCTTCTCCGCCGAGACTGCGGAACAAGGGTCCCGGTTTGTTTTCATACGCCCAACTGCTTTCGTTGTTGATGATATAATCCAACACCGTCGTAACCGCCAGGGTAAAAAAGACGAGGGCCGCATTATTTCGCTGTTTGGGGTTCTTTAAAAGCGCGTCAAGCCTGGTAGAAACGGGATTGGCGACCTGGAAAACATAGGGCTCCCAGGGATTATCAATGCCGTCACAGGCCACCATTTTTTCCGCCCCCCCCTGTTTGTTTCCCTGTTCTATCCCTGCCGCTACGGCGGTAAGATATTTACGCAGCCGTCTGATTTCGGGATAAAGGGCGCCGATATCACCTTTTTTAAAGGGAGGCGCGTAAAAGGACTCAAATTTATAATACGGTAAAAAATAAAGCCGCTTTATCCAATGGAGTTCATTGAGCAGCCGTTTGGTGTAATTGGAATTCCTGGATTCAACGGCGCTGTCCAAAACATGGCAATATTCCACCAGCCGGGGAAGATATTCCTTATCAAAACTTAACTCCGCATAGATGTTCCAGTTGTTAAGGGTATTTCCCAAGGCTTCGTCGATCCGTTCGGTAATACCCTCGGATCCAAGTACCACCCCAAATTTTACCGAACGAAGTCCAAAAAACAACTCCGACAGGATCCGCGTCAGGATCGCCACCTGCTGAAGGGGATCCGTGGGGGCGATAAGATCATAATTTCGCTTTAAATTAAAGATATCGGAAAAATAAGGATAAAAATCAGGAAACGAAGCGATCCGTTCCCACCCCGCCTTGGGAAAAAGCATTTCCAGGGTATGAAGTCCCCGTTCCACCGCCTTATGCTCAGACTCCGCGGCCGCTTGTTTCTCCTTTTTTTCTTCGCTTTCGGGCTCTTCACTTTCCGGGGCTTCCCCTTCCTCCTCTTTCGGGGCGATCTCGGGATGCAGATCCCGTTCCGCCAGGGCAGGAGAAATAGTCTCCTCTTCCCGGGCATCTATAAACGCCATAAACCGGTTTTTCCGTTCAATAAAAAACTGTTCATAGGGCAAAAACCGGTCCGAGAGGAGTTTAAGCAAAAGCGGATACAGAAGAAACCGGATCTCCCGGCGGACCATCAACAGGGTGTTGAGGGAAATCCGGATAAGTTCCTGATATTTTTCCTTTGCCTCCACCGGATCTTCCAGGTACAGTATCTTGTACAGAAGTTTATAGGCTTCCTTGATATGGCGTTCCATGTCCAGCTGCTCAAGGACAAAAAGCGGTTTATATATTGCCCGGAGTATATCGATAAATTCAGCGGCCACCGCCTTTCGGGGATGGGCCTGAATTTTAGCCAAGTCCGAAGCGATCCGTTCAATATTCCAGTACCGGATGGTATTCAATACGGTAAACGCAAAAAAAGAGGTTTTTTTAAGCTGTTCGCTGCGTTTTTTATCATTCCGTGGAATCAGGGTGCGGGTCGCGGTTACCAGGGTTTCAATTCGTTTGTAATAATCGTTCATCTTCCGGTTAACAAATGAGGGGCTTACCCGGTCGGGAATGCTGCCAAAAATCGACATCACCGAGTGTACCACCTGAAAGAAACTCTTTATGCCGAATTCCGGATTACCGGCATACCGGTCCATTTTAACCCGTTCCCAGTAGGACAACCTTATCGGTACCGAGGGATCATCCGCACCGGTTTTGGCTTTCTTCCGGGGGGAAGGCGGGGATACCGGCGGCGCCGTTACCCGCTCCAGCCGCGGCTGGACCTCATAACTCCGGCGGCCCGGCTCAACTACTTGACGCCGTACCGGGGGGGGATTTCGTTTAATCGGCTTTGGCGTTTCGGATCGCTCTACGCCGACCTCGCCGCCCAGAAGCTGGGCGAGCCGTTTAGCCTCCTGGGCATCCACATCCCCTAGTTTTTCCCGTACCCGGTCCAATTCCCCGGGCGCATAAATTGCATTTTTTTTGGCCATTATCTATATCCGTAAATAAAGTTTTTCTCCAAGCCCCCAAAGATTTCGCACCTGAATCTTTTTTTCCTCGGAATTTATCAACATGCCGTTGAAATAGCCCAGGGCGGTATCATGGTCGATTCTGGTAAGCAGGATGTTAAACGCAGTCCGCCTTGGTACCTGGGGGGTAAAGGTAAGATCCACCATTCCTTCCACATCCTGGATTACCCACTCCTTATCAACCCCCTCGGGCATGGTGATTCGTACCGGCGGCAGGGGGGTTAACCGGCCCTCTACCCAAAGGGCATTTTCATTGTTTTTGTTCGTCTCTTTCGTCTGATTCTCCACAATACTAAACCCAAAACTGCGGTTTTCCGCATCAAAGCCAAGTCCCGTACACCAAACCGAGTACATCCGGTAGGGAAAAAATCCCTTAATATCACCGAATATCCCCAAGGTTTTAGCCGGATCCAGGGAAATATGCCGGCCCTCAAAAACCATATCCCCCCGAAGCGCGGCAAGGACCTTATACGCATACATACAACGCCGCTCAGAAAAGGGCAAATTGACCGCCATGGGGGTGATCTTCTTCCGGTCTAAATCATATTCCAGATGGGCGGTAAAAGAAGGCCGCTTCCGGGTTGCCTTAATATCAAGATCTATCTTTATGGTATCGGCATATAGCCAATTATGTATTCGGAAAAAAAAACCATAGGATTGGCTGATGATCGAAGAATTGTATAGATCCCTGGGCAGTTTCCACCCATTAAGGGGTATCGTTTTTCTAAACTGCAAAAGTTTCTTGGTTTCCTTATCGTAGACATATACCTGGGCCATACGATAATATTTCATATTGGCTAACATCGCCTCAAGAAAAAAACAGTCACTGTTTATGATAAACGTTTCCCATTCCTTTATCCGGTAATCCCGCATCCACTTGGGGAAGGGAAAGGAAAAAGGACGGTGGATATTCAGCAGATCCACTTCATTAAAGGCCGATACCCAGGTACCCTGAAGGGGTTTTCCCTTTTCGATAGGAGTACCCTGGGGAGCTTGAATTTCCCTGGTATACATTAACTTACTATAACATAATCCACCGGATAAAGTAAGCTGGTAAGCCGGGGAAAATAACGGTCGAATTTTTCAGCGGTTTCCGCTAATTTCCCTTGTTTTGGAGCTCGATTTTTCTCAGCTCACCGATAAGACCGGCGTTGTAATCGATATAAGCTTCAAGAACATCGGCGCCGATCCGTTCATTGGCCCCCTGGGGAGGCGCGCCCAGGTTGCCGGCCCGGCCCAACCGGTAATCGTCTATCGTTGCAAAAAAGGGCTCTCCCTGGTAGGTAACGGTGTATCCGGCGCGGATATGCTCGCTCAGAATGGTATCCGGCACGGGGTCCTGGGCGCGGTTCATATCCACCAATTCCGGCTTAATCGCCAGCATACAGGAGGTCTCGTAGAAGCCGCCGTGGTCGTTACAGGGCAATTCCGGCTTGATTTGGGGTACCAGCAGCCACCATTCGGTGGAGGCGCAGAGGGCATGGTAGTCGTACCACAGGTCCCCGGTGACCATCCTGAGGACACCGGCATTGCCGCCATGGCCGTTAACAAACAAAAAGCGGCGGGCGCCGTGTTTGGCGTAACACGCCCCATAGGCGTAGAGGATCTTCCGCAGTAATTGGGGACTGAGGGATACCTGGCCGGGGAATTTTTTCCCTTCCGGGCCGTAGCCGTAGGGAAAAACCGGGGCAACCAGGGCGCCGGCCCGTTCCCCTATCAATGCCGCGCAATGCCCGGCAATATAGGTATCCGTTCCCAGAGGGTTGTGCTGCCCATGTTCTTCCAGCATCCCCACCGGAATAATCAGCACATCGTCGTGCCGCATATATTCTTCAAATTCGGTCCAGGAAAGTTCCGCTGCTAAAAGGGTTTTTCTTTTCATTTTGGGCTTTAAACTCCTCTGGGGATCCGGCGGATCTCCCGAATAATACCGGCGCAATAATCGGTATAGATCGTGAACATGCCTTCGCCGATTTCCCGCCGGGCCTCCTCGCTGGGGGCGCCGAAATTCCCCCGGGGGGTGATTTCACCGGTGGGAAGGTTAAGGGAAACCGCGGCTCCGCGGTAAAAAAAGCCGTAATCAAAGGTGATTTTATCGGTTAATTTTTCTATTTGTTTTGTGTCCGCCTTGGTCAAATCCACTATGCTTTCATCGATGGCCATCATCATGGAGGTTTCAAATTTTCCGCCATGATCGTGGGCCTTGTATTCGGATATTTTCGGCATAAGCTGCCACCACTCGCTGGAAGCGACAAAAACCCCATATTTCTCGTACAGCGCCGTCGCCGCATGGCGGAGGGCCCCATTGTTCCCGCCGTGGCCGTTGACAAAAAAGAAACGCCCCGCCCCGTGGCGGACAAAATTTTCGCAGACCTCAAAGACCAGATCCGTCAGAATAGCGGGGTCTATACTGATGGTGCCGGGAAAATCGATGAGGCCCTGGGCATTACCGATGGGTATGGCCGGGGCGACCAGGGCATCGGCCTTTTTTCCAATGGCCCGCGCCAGGGCATCGGCAATAAAAAAATCCGTCCCCAGGGGGCTCTGGGGCCCGTGTTCTTCGGTACTGCCCACAGGCAGGATGATCAGGTCATCCAGGGCTATGGCTTCGGCAAATTCCGGCCAGGACAGGTCTTCAATCAAGACGCTTTTTTTCATTGGCTTTTACGCTCCTTTTTTCGATACCGCGGATAAAAACAGGCTACCATATGTCCGGGGGATACCTCAATAAGCGGAGGCTCCTGGGTATCACATCCGGCGCCGCGGTATTTGCAGCGAGGGTGAAAACGGCAGCCCGGGGGCAGATTGATAGGGCTGGGGGGTTCCCCCGAGATGGCGACTTCCCGGCTGCGGAACCGCGGGTCCAGCCCCGGTTCGGCGTGAAGCAGCACCTCGGTGTAGGGGTGTTGGGGATTTGCAAAGATCTCCCCGGTCCGGGCAAGTTCGATAATTTTGCCCAGGTACATCACGGCGACCCGGCCGGCGATATGCCGGACCACCCGCAAATCGTGGGAAATAAACAGCATGGTCAGGTTGAGTTTAGTCTGCAGATCCGCCAGCAGGTTGATGACCTGGGCCTGAATGGAAACATCCAGGGCGGATACCGGCTCATCGGCAATGATAATCCGGGGATTCAGGACAATGGCCCGGGCTATACCGATGCGTTGGCGCTGCCCCCCGGAGAATTCGCTGGGCAGGCGATCAGCGGCATCCGGAGTGAGCCCCACCATGTCCATAACTTCTTTGATTTTCTCTTCCATGTGTTTTTTGCCGCAGACCCGGTGGAACCGGATCGCCTCCGCCAGGGTGTCGTGTACGGACATCCGCGGATTCAGGGAAGAATACGGGTCCTGGAAGATCATCTGCAGGTTTTTACGGTAGGGCCTCAGGCTGCGGTCACTCATTTTTGCCAGGTTTACCCCATCAAAGAACACGTCCCCCCCATCGGGCTTGTACAGCCGGATGATGGTCCGGGCCAGGGTACTTTTGCCGCAGCCGCTTTCCCCCACCAACCCCAGGGTCTCCCCCTGAAGGATGTCCAGATCCACCAGATCCACCGCATAGAGATATTCCTGGGGTTTTCGCAGGGCCACGTCGATGATCTGACGCTTCACCGGGAAGTGCTTTTTCAGGCCCCGTACTTCTATTAAAGGGCTTTCGTTCATATCCGGGGGGCCTCCTCTTTTTCATCGATAAAACCGCCGAGGCCGTCCAGCTTTTTATAAAAAAAACAGCGCACCCGGTGACCGGGGGCAAGCTCGGCAAGGTCCGGCAGTTCCCCTTCGCAGCGGCCTTCTTTAAAGGCGCAGCGGGGCGCAAAGGGGCAGCCGGGCAGGGGGTCGGCCAGGTTGGGGGGAGCGCCGTTTATGGATTCCAGCCGCCGGTTACCTTCCCGGGGGATGGAACTGAGAAGACCGTAGGTATAGGGATGCCGGGGTTCGGCGAAAAGGGTTACCGTATCGCAAAGCTCCATAATATGCCCCGCATACATCACCGCTACAAAATCGCACATCTGGGACACCACGCTCAGATCGTGGGTTACCAGGATCATACTCATCCTGAGTTTTTCCCGCAGACTGTTTATCAGCAGCATGATCTGGTTTTGGATGGTCACATCCAGAGCCGTGGTAGGTTCGTCCGCCAATAAAAGGCGGGGATTCCCCGCCAGGGCAATGGCGATCATAACCCGCTGGCGCATACCTCCGGAAAACTGGTGGATGTACTCGTGCATCCGCTTCTCGGGGCTGGGAATACCCACCAACCGTAACAGTTCGATGGACCGGTGGTATTTTTCCGTTCTCGAAAGTTTGGGCTCCAGGGCCTCGTAGATCTGGGTCTTGATGGGTATCACCGGGTTGAGGGCCGACATGGGTTCCTGGAAGATCATGCTTATCTCCCGGCCCCGGAGCCGGCGTATGGATTCGTCGGAAATACGCAGAATATCGGTTTCCCCCTGGGTACCACGGTATCGAATTTCACCCCGGATGATTTTCCCCGGTGGATGTATAAGCCGGGAAATAGACCGGCAGATCGCTGTTTTGCCGCAGCCGCTTTCCCCCACCAGACCGAAGGTTTCCCCGGGGAGTACCTTAAAACTCACGCCGTTCACAGCCTTTACCACCGCGCCGCCTGAAAAAAAATAGGTGTGCAGGTCTTTTACCCGTAATAGAGCTTCCACTACGACCTCCCTTTGGTCCGCAGCAGGTCCGAAAGGCCGTCGCCGATCAGACTAAAGCCGGTACCGGTAAGGGCAAGAAACAGGCCCGGAAAGGCAGCTATCCACCAGGCATTGGAGATATAGGCCCGCCCGCTGTCGATAATGGCCCCCCATTCCGGGGTAGGGGGCTGAATACCGAGACCCAGGAAACTCATAGAGGCGCCGGCCAGCATACACATCACCACATCCGCCGCGGCATAGACCACGCAGCCAGAGATCACATTGGGCAGCAGGTGGCGGAGCAGGATCCGAAGGTCCGTATACCCCAGGACCTTTGCCGCCTGGACATATTCCGCGTTTTTTGCCACCAGCACCTCCCCCCGGACCAGCCGGGCGTAATGCATCCAACTGACCAGCCACATGGCGATAAACAGATTGGTAATGCTGGGACCGGTGATGGTAACCACCACAATAACGACCAGGGTGAAGGGAAAGGCCATAAAGATATCGCAGGCCCGCATCATCAAACTATCCACCAAACCGCCGTAATATCCCGCCACCAGGCCGATAAGGGTACCGACAACAAAGGGGGTTATCACCGATACGATCCCCATCATCAAATCGATCCGGGTTCCCCATATCACCCGGGAAAAAATATCCCGGCCCAAATGGTCGGTGCCAAAGAGATGCTCCGCCGAGGGGGGCAGGAGCATACGGTCGGCACTGTAATCCAGGGGGTTTTGTTTTGCCACGGCCCCGGGGAACAGGGCGAGGAAGACCATCACCAGAACAATTAGGGAACCGGCGATAATACTGGCGTTCCGCAGCGCGGGAGGCCGGGCTTTTTTTCTTCGTAATTTTGATTCACGGATGGCCGTAAGGGTAAACATGACGGACTCCTATTCCAGGGTAACCCGGGGGTCCAGGGCGGAATAGAGGATGTCGGTGATCAGGTTCACCATCATAATCAAAAAAGAGGTGACCAACAAGGTCCCCTGAACCACCGGATAATCCCGGCCAAAGATGGATTCTACCATCAGCTTACCGATGCCGGGTAAATTAAAGACCGTTTCCGTGATGGCGCTGCCCCCTATCATGGCGGCCACCTGCATGGAAAGCAGGGTAACACTGGAAACCAGGCCGTTGCGGATGATGTGGCGCATCCGGACGGTGTTATTGGGGATACCCTTGCTGCGGGCAAAATCCACAAAGTCACTCCGGGAAATGTCCACGATGCTGTTCCGGGCGTTCCGCATGATCAGCGCCGAAGTGGCCAGGGACAGGGTAAAGGCGGGCAAAACCAGGCCCCGCAGGTGTTCCAGGGGGGTGGTCCCCCAGCCGCCGATGGGGAAGATCTTCAATTTAAGGGCAAACAGGATGAGCAGCAACAGGGCTATCCAGAAGGTAGGGACCGAAAGGGCTATCAGGGCACCCCCCCGGATCACCTGATCCGGCAGCTTATCCTTGTTTGCCGCGGCCATATACCCCAGGGGCAGGGAAAAAACCGCCGCAAAGAGGCATGCCAGAAGGGTAAGGGATACCGTCATGGACAGCCGCTTTACCAGGAGGTCCATGACCGGCTGGTGGTATTTGATGGAGGTCCCCAAATCAAAACGAAAGAGGTTACCCATAAAAATACCATATTGTACCGCCAGGGATTCGTTAAGGCCCAATTTTTCCCGCAGGGCCTCCACACTGGCCAGGGAAGCCCGGTCACCCAGCATCAGCCGGGCGGGATCGCCGGGGATAAAGTGGATCAGCATAAAAACAACTACGGTGATCACAAACAAAACAGGGATCATCTGGGACAGCCGCTTTAAGATGTAATTGAGCCGCTTCAATGCCATGCCTCCCGGCAAAATAAACTACCCCGTCCTTCAGGGCGAGGTATGCATTCCAATAAACTTACCCCAC
The DNA here is from genome assembly GCF_046533115.1 of Treponema sp. TIM-1. Classification (NCBI taxonomy): domain Bacteria; kingdom Pseudomonadati; phylum Spirochaetota; class Spirochaetia; order Treponematales; family Treponemataceae; genus Treponema; species Treponema sp. TIM-1. The sequence goes on along the minus strand of NZ_JAJQRC010000026.1, from coordinate 11,332 downwards.
GGCAGAACCGTGGGGTATGAAACCCTCCATATCCTGGGGATGAAAAAGGCGCTACAGTTTTGCCAGATTGGTCAGATCGTATTGGCCAAGGGGGCTCTGATTAAAGCCGGTAATGTTTTTCCGGGTCGCCAGGAAATATGTGGCCTGGTAAATCGGGAACAGGGGGGCCTCATCGTAGAGTATTTGCTGTATCTCCTTATAGGCTTCCTTGCGGACGGCGTTATCCACCGTACCCGCGGCGATTCCGGCCAATTCGGTAACCCGGGGGTTGTTGAACCCGGTATGGAAACCATGGCTCTGGTTATACACCGCGATAAAATCCGTAAGCCCCTGGGGGTCGTTGGTATCCTCGGACCAGCGCAGCATGGTGATGGTGTGGTTCAGGGTGTCGAACTGCTCGCTCAGGGCGGCCCCTTCCATGGGGGTCAGATTCAGGGTAACCCCAATCTTTGCCCATTGTTCTTTCAACAGGGTAGCGATTCCCTCCACCACCGTATTACCGTTGGTAAAACTGATCTCGGTGGTAAAACCATTGGGATACCCCGCTTCCGCCAGCAGGGCCTTGGCCTTCTCAGGGTCGTAACCCTCGTCCACGATATCGGTATTGAAGAATTGCCCGATAACCCGGGGGTACACATTATAGGTCGCCTCCCCATATCCAAATACGGCAATCTTGATGATCTCCTCTTTGTTGGTGGCCAGCCGCAGGGCCCGGCGGACCTTGGCGTTGTTCAGGTAATCTCTGGTAATGTTGAAGTTAACATAACGCTGTTCGGTGGAATTCACTATTTGGACATTCAGGTTTGAATCGGCCTGAAGCTCCGCGATCCGGTTGGCCGGAGGAGTCAGGCATACATCAATATCCCCGGCCTGTAACTGCATAATCCGGGTATTATCATCTTCCACCACATTGAACTGAAGGACATCAACCGTGGGCGCCTTGCCATGGTAATAGGGATTTTTCTCCATGCGGTAAAATTCGTGCATCCCCCAATCAGTAAAATAGTAGGGCCCCGTACCCAGAGGGCGTTGGAAGTATTCATCGGCGCCGAGCTTATCGAATTGGGCTTTGCTCTGGACGCAGAAATTATGCACCGCCAGCATGGACAGGAAGGGGGCATTCAGGGCCGTTAATTCAATGACCAGGGTATTTTCATCCGGGGCGGTGATATTTTTTATAGGAGCGGCATAGGAAGCCCAGGGGCTTTCTTCGGTATCCCGGGCCCGTTCAAGGGACCAGATCCAGTCCGCGGTGGTTACCGGGGTACCGTCCGCAAACTTTACCCCCGGTTTCAGGTGGAAGGTGTAGAAAAGGCCGTCGTCGCTGATCTCCCAGCTTTCCGCTAAAGCGGGGGCCAGTTCAACCCCGCCGTCCGGGGTCTGGATGGTGTTAACCAGGCTCTCAAAGGCCAGCTCAATGATCCACAAAATGGTACCGTCTTCGTGAACCGGGTCCAGGGTACCATAGGGGGTATCCACATTACAACCAATGACCACTTCTATGGGGCTCGATGCGGCAACCGCCGGAGCGGATGAACCGGAGCCGCCGCAGGCGGCCAACATAAAAACCGCCGCTGCGGATAACCAAAGGGCACATTTTTTCATCGCTTTCCTCCTAAAAAAAGATTACAGACAACTTTACCTTCAAATTGAGGGAGTTTGGAAACAGACCTTATGACTATGGAATATGAGCGGGGTTTTGTCAATGATTCGCGGTAAGGCGATATACCCCCCCCAAGATTGTAATCTTCATGGGAATGCCCTACTATCCTATAGGTGGACGCTTTGCATATAACCGATACCTATGCGGCCTGTGATCTCTGTCCCCGCGGCTGCGGGGTGAACCGCTTATCCGGCGGGAAAGGGTATTGCGGGGAAACCGCGGAACTCCGGATTGCCGCCGCGGGTATACACCGGGGGGAAGAACCTCCCATCACCGGCGGGGGCGGGTCCGGGACTATCTTTGTAAGCGGCTGCAATCTGGGCTGCGGGTTCTGTCAGAACTGGCAAATTTCCCGGGCGGGAATGGGCAGGATGGTTACGGAAGGGGAATTCGCCCGGATCTGCATGACCCTCCAGGAGCAGGGGGCGGAGAATATCAATATCGTCACGGGAAGCCATGCTGTGCCCGCCCTGGCGCTGGGGATCAAGGCCGCCCGGGCCCAGGGGCTTACCCTGCCGGTATTGTGGAATTCCTCGGCCTATGAAAGCCTTACTGCCCTGGATCTACTCCGGGATATTGCGGAGGTGTACCTCCCGGATCTCAAAACCCTGGACCCGGCCCTGTCGGCCCGGTTTTTCAAGGCCCCGGATTACCCGGAACGGGCCGCAGCAGCGATACGCAGGATGATGGACTTTCGGGAACTTCGGTTCGGGCCCCCCAGAACGATAGGCCCCGATGAAGCCGGCTCCCCCCGGGTCCTCCGGTCCGGGGTGCTTATCCGGCATTTGGTTTTACCCGGTTACCTGGGCGCCACCCGGCAGGTACTCCGCTGGTATGCCGATAACGCCCAGGGCTGGGCCCTTTTTTCCCTGATGACCCAATATACCCCGCCGAATCCCACGGAAGCGGATATTCCCGGCCGCGCTATTTCGGAAGCGGAATACGAAACCCTGCTCCGCTGGCTTGAGGAATTTGAGATAGAAGACGGCTTTTATCAGGAACTGGTCCCCGGAAACACCGATTGGCTCCCGAATTTTGAAAAACCCAATCCCTTTTCTTCGGAACTTTCCCAGCCAACCTGGCATTGGAAGCAGCCGGTTCAGCGCCCTTCCTAAGCCCGGCTACCGGCTTAACCGAAAGGATAGCTCCGTGATGGAGAATTGGGGAAACCGGCAGCGGATTTTTTCGAGGAGGTCCTTTTTTTTGGTCGTCAGGATCTGGATCCAGCCGGGATGATCCGCCTCTACCAACAGGACGGATCCTTCCAGCTCTTTTATCCGGGAATGACCGGCCGCGGCGGCAATATTAGCCTCCTCGGTCAAAAGCTCCCAGGATAAAAAAAGCTCCGAATAACCCTGAGATTTTTTTAAGATCCGGTCATTTAAAATTAACGCGAGTATATCCCCTGCTTTTTTCATGTGGTCAACACCCCACCGGACATAGTATATACCACGGTATGGGATTTACGATACCGGTCATAGGGTTCTTCGGGTAAAAAGGTATAGAAAGCCTGTTCATATTCGGGCATGACCAAAAGGAATTTCCGCCGTTTTTCCGGATCCAGCTCCAAAAGTACGTCATCTAAAAGAAGCACCGGGTTTTTCCCGGTTACCTGGGAAAAACGCCGGGCCTGGGCGATCCGGAGCAGCAGGGCTAAAAGGCGGCGCTGGCCGGTGGAGGCCTTACCGGAAAATTCCTCCCCGTCCCGGGTAAAAACATACCGGTCCCGGTGGGGACCCGAAAGGCAGGCCCCGGCGGCCATATCGGCCTCCCGCCGCTTCTCCAAAAACGCCGTAATCCCCTCCAGGGTAGCCGCCTTCCACGAGGGAACATACCCCACCGTAATGGCGTTTATGCCGGAAACTTCCTCATACAGGGGGCCGAAGGTTACGGAGAATTGCTCCGCCGATTCCGCCCGCTTTTCCATCAGTTGCAAGCCGTACAAGGCAAGCTGGGGATCCAGGGCGTCCAGTACCGCCTTGATATCCCGGTTGCCGTAATTTTCCTTTAAGAGGGTATTCCGGGTTTTTAGAACCCGGCGGTATTTTCTCAGGTCTTCCAGATAAAGGGGATCGTAAAGACTCTGACTCTGATCAAAAAACCAGCGCCGCCGTTCAGGACTGCCCGCCACAAATTCCATATCTTCATGACAAAAAACAATACAGGGGGCTACTTCCAGCAGTTCCTTCCGGTCGGTTATATTTTTTCCATCGATTTGTATGCTTTTTTTGCTGCCCTCTAGCTTTACCAGGACCTTTTCATAAACGGAATTCTTTATTTTTATCGAAGCGGAACAGTCCTTTTCCCCATTTCGGATCAATTCCCGGTCCCGAACCCCCTTAAAAGACGAAGCATAGGAACAAAAGTAAAGGGCTTCAAGAAAATTGGTCTTACCCTGTCCATTTTCACCGACCAGAAAAATATCCCTTCCATCGGTATGTATCTCAGCATCCACCAGGTTCCGAAAGGCGGTTATCCGCAGGCTGGCAACGGACATAGTGCAACAGGCCGGTTAATCAAGCTGCATGGGCATGACAATATGAAAAAAGTCTTTCTCCGGGACCGGTTTGATGGTTATGGCCCGGGTTGGTTCGGTAAAATGAACGCTTATTTCATTTTCACTCATGACTTTAAAGGGTTCTTCGATATAACGGTAATTAAGGGCCATGGAGACCTTTTCCCCTTCATACTTACAGGATATTTCCTCCCGGGCAATCCCCAACTCGCTTTCTTCGGAAGAAACCGATATAATCCCCGGTTCAAGCCCCAGATAAACCCGCCGGGACTTCTGCTCCACCAAAAGGGAAACCCTTTTCAGGGCATCCAGCATTTCAAGACGGTCTACGGAAAAAGAAAAGGTCTGTCTTTCCGGAATAACCTTGCTATAATTGGGAAACTGGCCCTCAATAAGGACCGAGGAAAGAAGGTAGGATCCAAACCGGACAAAAATCAGCTTATCGGTCACGGAAATTGAGATAAGCCCCTCATCCCCGGCCCTTTTGGTAATGATATTGAGAATCTTAGGGGGAATAATCACCCCGGTAAAATCTTTTATGCCATTTCCCGCTTCTTTTTTTATATACGCAAGCCGGCGGCCATCGGTGGCCACCATGACGATCGTATTTTCCTGCTTTTCAAAAAACACTCCGTTCATAAAATAACGGGTTTCGTCATCGGATATGGCAAATACCGTCTGTAGTATCATATCCTTGAATTCCCTGACCGGCATTTCAAAAAATTCATCTTCCCTGACAGCCGGAAATTCAGGGAATTTATCCGAATCAATACTTTTAAGCTGGAATCTAATCTTCTTAAATGCCGGCCGGATGACTATTTTCATGTCATCCTGTTCAAATTCCAGTTCCCCATCGGGGATGGAATTGAGTATACCCAGGAATTTTTCCCCAAAAACAGTGATTGACCCCGGTTCCCGGACAATTACCGGCACTTTGGTCTCAAAATTCACCTTAATATCGGTTGCCTTTATATAAAGGGTATCATTATTCGCTTCAAGGTATATATTTGACAATATAGACATGGCATTTTTCGACGATATTATTTCCTGGGCTATGGATATTTCTTTAAGCAAGACGCTCCGTTCACAATTAAATCTCATATCTTACTATCTCCTAATTATATATATATATAGTAATATATAGTAGTAAGGTCTGTTAATATGTGGAAAAATCACTTATTTCCATATATTATCACTAATTATACTTTTCACAATATATGAAGAAGTATTATATATATTATACTCAATCCACCGTTGTTTAAAATATCCACCGCTTATACTAAAGATAGTAACAGGTTTTAAGATTTAGCGCTATATTCTTTTATGAGCCTGATAAAATTTTGTATAATGGAATCCATGGTCGGATCGGATCGGATCCGTTCTTCTATCATATTACAGGAATACATAACCGTGGTATGATCCCGTCCTCCTATGAATTGGCCTATTTCGGTGGTGGAATATTCGGTAATCTGCCGGGCTATATACATGGAAAGCTGCCGGGGAAACACGATATTCTGCGTTTTTTTTCGCCCCTTAAGATCATTAATCGTCAGGGAATAGTTTTCCGCCACCACCCGTAAAATGGTATCCAGGGACATATTTGACTGCCGGGGAGAGGCAAATACGTCTTTAAGCTGCTGTTGGGCTATTTCTAGGGTTATGGGTTTTCCTACTAATTCGCTATAGGCAATAAGTTTAATCAGGGCCGCTTCCAGGTCCCGGATATTGGAGGAGACGTTTTTGCTTACCAGGGCAATCACCTCATCGGGAATGGATATATTCTTTATTTCTATCTTCTTTTTTAAGATGGCGCACCGGGTTTCATAATTTGGCGGTTGAAGATCCACGTTAAGGCCCATTTCAAAACGGGTACGAAGGCGGGCGGGAAGGTTTTTCAGCTCGGAAACCGGACGGTCACAGGTAAAAACCATCTGTTTTTTGGCGTTATACAGGGCATTAAAGGTGTGAAAAAGCTCTTCCTGGGTCCCTAATTTATTCTCCAAAAAATGAATATCGTCGACTAAAAGGATATCGGTATACCGGTATTTGTTTTTAAAGGCCGGCATCTTGTTTTCCTGAACAGACTGGATGAATTCGTTGGTAAAACTCTCCGCGGTGATATAGATGATTTTGTTATCCGAATGGGCAAACAGATAGTTTCCTATGGCCTGCATGAGGTGGGTTTTTCCCAGACCTACCCCACCGTAGATGAGTAAGGGATTGTAGGCATTACCGGGGTTACGGCTTACCGCCATGGCGGCATTGGCGGCGAAGTTATTGTTCTCGCCGATAACATACTTATCAAAGGTATAGTTTTCCCGGAGATGTAAATGGTTTCCCTCTTTTTTATGCGGACCGATGGGGGCCGGAGCGCTAGTTTCCGGTGCGGCCGATGGAGCGGGATCTTCCGTACCCGCTTGATTAGGATTGATTTCAAAAATAATGGATATATTTTTATCGGTTAAGAGGTGTAATTTATTTTCCATCGCGCTTTGGTAACGCTTTTTAATCATGTCCCGTTGGAGTGAAGTAGGGACGGAGACGATGATTTCATGTTCCGTGGACCGGACATATTTTATAGTAGACCCCAGAGAAAAGCCCGGTTCCCCCAACGCTCCCCGGATATGCTCCATGGTTTCATTCCATACTAGTTCATAATCCCATTCATCCATGAGTATATCCTTAAAATAGCCCGAAAGATATCAACAAATTATCCACAACAAAAAAAATGATACTGAATAAGTAAAAAGATGGTCCGGCCACTTTTTTATATTTCCCCTTAATATCTGAATAGTAATATAACGCTAATTTCATATAATACAAGTAAATATCAAATATAAAACGCTATTTACACGATAACCATAGAAATTCGAGTGCAAATAAAACCATAACAGAAGTCTCTCAAAAAACTATCCACAATTTATGCACAAGCAAAAAACCACCGCCAGAGGCGGCGCTGGTTCAAATTCGCTGACACTCCCCATCCCATACAAGCGGGTGCTTGGATAATACTCCATCTCAATAAAGAGATGCAATGTTAATTCTACTCTATCTTTACTTTTTTATGCAATATTACTATACTAAAACCACGTATTAAAAATACGTTTTTAACGTTGTTTTCCCGAAACTTCAATTTTAGGAAAGACTCCATTTACTTCAGGAAAAAAATAGGATGAATTCAGAATATTCTGCCCAAAATATTCAGGTTCTTAAGGGCCTGGAAGCGGTACGAAAACGTCCCGGTATGTATATAGGAACCACCGGCATTGATGGGCTCCATCATTTGGTGTTTGAGGTGGTGGATAACTCCGTGGACGAAGCCATGCAGGGTCATTGTGACACAATTCTGGTGGTTTTGGAAGGGAACGATGTGGTTCGGGTGGAGGACAACGGCCGGGGCATCCCCGTGGATCTCCACCCCACCGAAGGCGTCAGCGCCCTGGAACTGGTGATGACCCGGCTCCATGCGGGGGGCAAGTTCGATAAAAAGTCCTACAAGGTCTCCGGGGGGCTTCACGGGGTGGGGGTGTCGGTGGTTAACGCCCTTTCCGAATGGTGCGAGGCCATTATCCACATGGACGGCAAGATATATACCCAAAGATACCGCATCGGCGTCCCTGAAAGCCCCACCCGGGAAGCAGGCGAGACCAGCCGCCAGGGCACGGTGATCCGGTTTAAGGCGGATACTTCAATTTTTGAGACCACCACCTATAACTTTGACGCCCTCTCCAACCGCCTGCGGGAGCTGGCCTTCCTCAATAAGGGCCTTAAGATCACCATCCGGGATGAGCGGCTTTCGACCCCCAAGGTCCACGACTTTAAATTTGACGGGGGCGTCAAAAGCTTTGTGGAATACCTCAACGAGAACAAGACCGTCCTGTACAAGGACCCTATTTTTATCGAAGGGACCCGGGACGGGGTGGAGGTGGAATGCGCCATCCAGTACAACGACGGCTTTAACGAGATTATGTTCTCCTTTGTGAACGATATCAATACCCGGGAAGGGGGCACCCATCTGGTGGGGTTCAAGTCTGCCCTTACCCGGACCTTAAATGAATACCTCAAGAAGTCCAAACAGGCAAAAAAGCTGGAGGAAAGCCTCTCCGGGGATGATGTCCGGGAGGGGCTAACCGCGGTGCTGTCGGTAAAGGTCCCCAACCCCCAGTTTGAGGGTCAAACCAAGGGAAAGTTGGGGAATTCGGAAGTCAAGGGTATTGTGGAGTCCCTGGTAAATGAGCATTTGGAACTTTTTCTGGATCAACACCCCGATGTCATAAACAACATTCTGGAAAAGTCCGTCCTGGCCGCCAAGGCCCGAATCGCCGCCCGCCAGGCCCGGGACGCTACCCGGCGCAAAAACATGATGGACAGCGCCGGCCTTCCGGGAAAGCTGGCGGACTGTTCGGAAAAGGACCCGGCCCTTTGCGAGCTTTTTATTGTGGAGGGAGATTCCGCCGGGGGCTCCGCCAAAATGGGCCGGAACCGCCGGTACCAGGCGATCCTCTCCCTTTTCGGCAAGATGCTCAATGTGGAAAAAACCCGGATCGAAAAGGTGGTAACCAATGAAAAACTCCAGCCTATTATCGCCAGTATCGGGGGCGGCGCGGGGAACGACTTTAACGTGTCCAAGATCCGCTACCACAAGATCATCATCATGGCCGATGCCGACGTGGACGGTTCCCATATCCGCACCCTGCTCCTCACTTTTTTTTACCGGTATATGACGGAGCTTATTGAGCGGGGCCATGTCTACCTGGCTATGCCCCCCCTCTATAAGGTGACTTACGAAAGAAAGAGCTTTTTCGCCTACGATGACGCGGAGAAGGACCGGATCCTCACGGAATCCGGCAAGGATCCGGAAAAGGTCGCGGTCCAGCGTTACAAGGGCCTGGGGGAGATGAACGCCGACGAGCTCTGCGACACCACCATGGACCCGGCCCAGCGGAACATCATCCAGGTCCACCTGGACGACGCCGTGGAAGCGGAGCGGATTTTCTCCACCCTCATGGGGGAACACGTGGCCCCCCGCCGGGAGTTCATCGAGGCAAACGCCCTGGCGGTGACGAATCTGGACGTGTGAGGGTAGCAATTCTCAGGTTCAACAAAGGACGGTTAAATTGGGGTCCTGAAAACCGCAGACCCCTGGCTCCGGTTTGTTTTTCTGACGGGGGTTACTTCAGACCCTAAAGGGTCTGCATTCTCTCAGGTCAGCGTGTTTAGCGATCTCAACCAACTGCGGGACATCAGCCTGGACGAGGCCTATGGGGAAATCTGCGGTATTTCGGAACGGGAACTGACGGAAACCTTTGCCAATGAATTGGAAGCCCTGGCGGAACGAAACCATATGACCTATGACGAAGCCCTGGCGGGGATGCGGAAACGGTTTAACGGCTACCATTTTTCCCGGAACAGTGAAGGGGTCTTTAATCCCTTCAGCATATTAAATACCCTGGCGAGCCGCGATTTCCAGTACTACTGGTTCCAAACAGGGACGCCCACGTTTCTCATCAAGCTGCTGCGGGATGCTGATTTTGACTTGCGGGAATTTGCCGACGGGGTCGCTATACCGGCCCCATCCGTGAACGACTACCGGCTCCAGGGGGGAAGTCCGGTTCCCCTATTGTACCAGAGCGGGTACCTTACCATCAAAGCGTATGACCGGCAGTTTGACGAATACCTTCTTGGTTTCCCCAATGAGGAAGTGCAGTACGGGTTTCTCAATTTCCTGCTGCCCTACTATATGCCGCGGATAGGGGAGGGCAAGGTTTTTTTCATCGGGAATTTCGTCAGAGATTTACAGAAGGGAGATGTGGAGGGATTTATGACCCGGCTGCGGGCGTTTTTTTCCTCCATACCCTACGAGTTGAATGATCAAACGGAGCGGTATTACCAGGGGATATTTTATGTAGCCTTTACGCTGATGGGGCAGTATGCGGGAGCGGAGGTACGGAGCGCCGCGGGCCGGGCGGATGCGGTGGTAACGACGAAAGACGCGGTGTATGTGTTTGAATTTAAATTAACCGGCCGGGGGACCGTGGACGAGGCGCTGCAACAGATAGAGGAGAAGGGGTATCTGATACCGTGGACAGCGGAGGGAAAGCGGCTGGTCAAGGTGGGGGCCGTATTTGATCCTGCCACCCGCACCCTGGGGAAGTGGCGGGCGGAACCGGCGTAGTAGGTTCCGCAGGTTCCCTATCTCCCAAGCCAGCCTCCGTCCACGGCGATGGTGAACCCGTTGAGATAATCCGACGCGGGCGAGGCGAGAAAGACCGCGGCCCCGGCAAGGTCCCGGGGAACGCCCCAGCGGCCGGCGGGGATGCGGCTGGTGATCTCCGCACGACGCTGCTGGTCCGCCCGCAGGGCGGAGGTGTTGTCGGTTTCAAAGTAGCCCGGAGCAATGGCGTTTATGTTGATGCCGTATTTGGCCCATTCATTGGCCATGAGCATGGCGAGTCCTTTGACCCCGCTTTTTGCCGCCGTGTAGGAGGGGATGCGTATGCCTCCCTGGAAGGAGAGCAGGGAGGCGATGTGAATGATCTTTCCCCCGGATCCCTGTTTGATGAACTGTTTGGCCGCCGCCTGACTGAGGAAAAAAAGGCTTTTAAGGTTGACATTCATTACCTCATCCCAATCCTCCTCGGTAAAGTCCACCGAATCGGCGCGTTTGATGGTCCCCGCGTTATTTACCAGGATGTCCGCCCGGCCGAAAGCCTTCAGGGTTTCTTCGAGTATTTGGGGAATGCTCTTTTGAGAGGCGAGATCCGCCGAAAAATAGTGAAATTTTTTCCCGCAGTCTTCAACCGCTTTCCTGCATGCCGGGGCATCGGGAGCATGGCCCACGCCCATGATGTCGGCGCCGGCTTCGGCAAGCCCCTGGGCAATACCAAGGCCAAGCCCCCGTCCGCAGCCGGTAATGATGGCGGCCTTTCCGTCTAATTTGAATAAATCAAGAATACCCATATTTTCCTTTCTGTTATTTATATTTTCTGTAATTACTAGCATAACGTGGGTTCGACAAAAAGAAAAGAAGCCCGCGAAGTATACGAATGAACGTTTTCGCGGACCCTTAGGAACTGTTCAAGAATAAAATGCGATGCATTTTATTCTAATTGCTTACGCAATAACGAAATAACTTGCCCTTTTGGGCAAGTTAT
>NZ_JAJQRC010000025.1:0-41436 GCF_046533115.1 Treponema sp. TIM-1 | reverse complement strand
AGAATAAAATGCAGGGCATTTTATTCTAATTGCTTACGCAATAAAGAAACAATATGACCATTCGGTCATGTTGTTTCTGCGCGGGTCCTTACGGGGTCTGCGGGATGCCCGCAAACCCCGATGAAGGGGGAACCCCCTTCATGCGATGCGCTGTTACCGCAGCTTTGCCGCTTCGGCGTCGGTGTAGAATCCCGCGTCCAGGGGCACCTGCCAGTTGTTCCGGGTGATGATCACCGGATCGAGCAGGTAGGCTTTTACCACCTTCCGGCCGGTATCGCCGATCTTGGCAAGATCCCCGGAGGCAAGGACCGCGCCCGGAATATTGGGGGTCTGTCCCCGGACGACGGCGTCCGCCAGGATAACCGCCGCTTCGGCCAGTTTATTGGTGTCCTTGAAGACCGTCATGTACTGCTCGCCGTTCTTGATGGACACCACCGAATCGGCTTCGGCGTCCTGTCCGCTGATCACAGGGAGTTTGGTCCGGTATTTGGCATCGGCCTTGCAGGCTTCGATGATGGCCCGGCCCAGGGTATCATTGGGGGCCAGGACCGCGTCGAGTACCACATCCCGGGCGTCGCCGGAGAGGAGGTTTTCCATCCGGGTCTTGGCGATGGGGCCCTGCCAGTTTTCCGTGGCGATCCGCTGGAAATTGGCGGTGTCCGCCGAAGTCTTGGGATAGGGTCCTACTACCTTCAACACCCCTTTCTCGATATAGGGGTTGAGGATGCTCATGGCGCCGTCATAGAAGAAGAAGGCGTTCCCGTCGGTGGGGGAACCGGCGAAGAGGGTGATGTACTTGGGAGCCTGGGCCGTGGCGGCCTTCAAATTGAGCCCCTCTTCAATACCCTGACCCTGAAGCTGGCCGACCTTGAAGTTGTTAAAGGTGATGTAATAATCGTAATCCGCGGAATTGGGGATGATCCGGTCATAGGCGATGACCGCGACCTTGTCCCGGGCGGCTTCCGCGACCACCGAAGCGACCCCGTCATTCACGCAGCTGATGATGAGGACCTTGGCTCCCTGGGTGAGGAAGCTCTGGAGCTGCTGGTTCTGCTGGGTCTGATCGGCATTCCCGAACTGGACCTCCGCCCGCATCCCCCTGGCCTCCGCAAACCGCTTTAAGGAAGCGCCGTCTTTTACCCAGCGCTCCACATGGGTCTCGGGCATGGCAATACCAACCAAGGAAGCGGCAGTGGAACCACTGGCTCCACCATCGGCTCTGGCGCCGGCAAAGGATGCCGCCGCGGCCGTTAAAAGGACCAATAAAACGATAAGTAATTTTTTCATGTTCTTTCCTCCTGGAAATTGAAATAAAATCTACATCCTATATTACCATCAATCCGTCTTTTTCGGAACCGTAATAATATGACAAAAAGGGAGAATATCTTGGAGTATCCTCCCTATTACCGGCGGAAGCAAGGAATATTTTGATGTCAAAATATTCCTGTCTGGGGTTTATCCCGGGTCTCAGGGCCCGCTGATGTCCAGCACCGTACGGTATATGTCCTCGTAGGTATGAAACCCGTCTCTGATCACCACCTCCATATTCTCTTTGTATACCGCAATGGGTTTTTCGATATAGGAGGGAATGGAAACGCCGCTGCGGTTATCCGACAACAGATCCGGGGACAGGGTTCTTTTCTCCGCGATGGCCATGGCGAGCCTGGCCGCCCGGACCGCCAGGCGGCCGATGGGCTTGTAAACCGTCATAAGCTGCAACCCCTCTATAATATGCTGACAGCTGATCAGTTCCGCGTCCTGGCCCACCACCGCCACTTTTCCCGCCAGCCGCCGTTCCGCGAGGAGCTGTACCGCGGCGCTGGCGATCTGGTCGTTTCCGCAGGAGATGGCATCGATCCGGAAAGCGGCATCCGCATCAAGGGTTTCCTCAAAGACAACGCCGATCTTATCCAGGGCCTCGTCGAAACTCCACTCCTCAAGCCATATCTCCCGGACCAGGCTGATCTCCCCCCGGCTGATGGCGGGATCGATCATTTCGTGGAGCCCCGTGTTTATCTCATAGCTGTTGGAGTCATTGACCGAGCCGTTTACCACGAGGTAGTTTCCCCGGGGCACCGCTTTGAGCAGGGCCGAACCAAATATACGGCCCACTTCCCGGCTGTCAAAGGAGATGTAGGCGTCCAGGGGAGTCCCCATGATCAGCCGGTCGTAGGCGATCACCGGGATCCCCGCATCCCGCACCTGCTTAACCGCCCCGGCCAGGACCTCCGTGTCGTGGGCTATCACCACGAGGATATCAATATGCTGGTTCACCAGGTAATTTATCTGGGCTATCTGTTCCCGGCTGCCGCCGGCGGAAAGCTGTACGATGACCGCCGCCCCCAATTCCTGGGCCGCGGCGGAAAAAACCTTCATATCCTTGTTCCACCGCTCGATGATGAAGGTGTCGGTGGCGATGGAAAAGCCGATGGTAACGCCCTTTTCCCCACCGCCCCGGTCCGCTCCACCCGTTGCCGGAAACTCCCCGGCCTGCTCCTCCCCGGTTCCCGGAACCCTGCCGGGAACTTCCCGGGACGCTTTTCCGGAACAGGATACAACCAGGACCAGGACCAGGACCAGGGCCGCGAGTATGGTTCCCCGTTGGTTTTTCATGCTTCCCATAACTCCTCCTCCGGGGGATACTCCTGGCCGCGCCGAAACTCCGCGGCGTATTGGGTAGGGGGCATTCCCAGCACCTTCTTGAAGATCTTGCTGAAATAATTGGGGTCCTGATAACCCACGGCAAAGGCTATTTCCTTCATATTCATCCCGGATTCCCGGATGAGTTTTTCCGCCCTTTCGATCCGCCGCTCCGTTATATAGTCGATAAAATTGATCTTGAAGTGTTCCGAAAAAAGACGGCTCAAATAGGCCGGCGAAACCCGGGCGGCGGAGGCGGCGTCGATAAGCTGAATCCCCTCGGTACTGTGTTCGTCGATATACTTCACCGCCTTATCCAGGGGCAGGGGCACGGGAACGGGGTTTGACCGACCCTGGGCGGCCCGGCGGATCAGCCGGTCAAAGGCTTCGGCGGACCAGATCTCCCAGGCCCGGAGGTCTTCCAGGGCCATGATTTCCTCCGCCGCGGCAAAGGGGGGAGGCTCCCCGGAGTTGCTGCGGTAGGAACCGCAGCAATCGTCAATGAGCAGCGTAAAGAGGGAAACCAGCTTCGCCTTGGCCAGGGTAAAATCCTGGAGGGCGCATATATCCTCCCAGAGGGTGGTAAAGGCCTTTTTCAGCGCTTCGGGATCAACGGTACCCATCCCGCGGCGGAGGGCGATGATCCGCTGCTGTTCCCGCTCCCGCAGTTCCCGGGGGCTCCGCTGGTTCCGCAGTTCCTCCAGGGCCTCGCCGGAGGAACGGTACAAATCCGGCCCCCGGTAGCACCCCCCGATACCGTACCAGGAGCGGCCTAAACCCAGGGCCCCGGCAAGGAGGGTTTCCGCTTCCTCCCGGCACAGATCCCCGGAAATAAAGAAAAGCCCCCGGCCCAGGTGCATCCTGAAAAGGCAGCGGTACCGGTGGGAAAGCTGTTCCCCAATCCTTTGGTAGGCTGTCCCGTCTTCTAGTTCCAGGAGGCATACCACCCCCGTATCCGAGGGCAGGGAAAGGCGCTGCCGGTATTGGGCCCAGGCCCCTTCCCCCAGGGCCTTCCAGATCGCCGTCCCCAGAAACCGGCCCTCCGTATCCCCATCGGTCTCCCCCTCCAGGGTTCGGGCCTCCAGGTGTTCCCGTACCCGGTCCAGGGAAGAGAGGAAGGTTTTCTTGGAAATGGGCTTGACGAGGTAGGCGAAGACCCCCAGGGGTATGGCCCGTTGGGCCAGATCAAAGCGTTCATAGGCCGTGGAAAGGATGAAGATCATGCCGGGAAACTTCCGGTGAACCTCGGCGATGACCTCAAGCCCGTCCAGGCCGGGGATGTTGATGTCCATAAAGACCAGATCCGGCCGCTGTTCGTGGATCAGGGCCAGGGCTTCGTAGCCCGAACGGGCCTTGCCCATCAAGGTAAAGTCCGCGGCGCCCTGCAGCATAAAGGCGTAGCTGTCCAAGACCGGCTCCTCGTCGTCCACGATCAGAACTCGATACATGGCTTCCTCCCGGTATCGATACCGATAAAAATGGCTGTGCCCTTTCCCGGTTCCGTCTCGATCCTCACCACCTCCGGATCATCGGGGTAGAAGAAGTAGAGCCGCTGGATCACGTTTTCCAGGCCCATCACCCGGGAGAGGGAGGATTCGTCGAGGCTCTGGGGGTGGAGCAGCCGGTCCACGGTTTCCTGCGGCATTCCGCAGCCGTTGTCCCGGACCGAGAGGACCAGCCGTGGGCCGGTTTTCTCCACCCGGACCATGATCCGGGACTTTTCCGCGTCCCCCGACCCCTCGTCCCCAGAAACAAGGGCGTTCTGAGCGGGGCCGTTCTTAAAGGCATGGACCACGCAGTTTTCCACCAGGGGCTGGAGCAGGGAGACCGGCACCATCACCTGGTCCTGGAGGGCCCCGTCGTACTCCAGAACCAGGTCGAGGCTCTTGGGAAACCGGATCTGCAATATATTGAAATAGTAGTTGAGCCCCTCCAGCTCGTGGCGCAGGGGTACGATGATCTCCCGGTTGCGGATATTATGCCGGAATAATTGGGCCATGAACTCGATATATTCGCCGGTCCGGTCCGCTCCCTCCACGATGGCAAGCTGCATCCCCGTATTCAGGGTATTAAAGAGAAAGTGGGGATTCATCTGGGCCTGGAGGGTGTAAATTTCCATGCGCCGCACCAAGCCCTCCATCTTCAGGTTCCGCAGCCGTTCCCGCATATATTCCTGCTTAATATTTTCCTGCCAGCGGATTTCTTCTATAAAATTACGGATCTCATGCTTCATCCGGTTGAAGGCCTCCACCACCTGATCCATCTCCCGGACCGAGGCGATTTTAAGGTCGTCGATATCGAAATGTCCCGTGGAAAGCTCGGCGGCCATGCCGGACAGACGGACCAGGGGAGTGGTAATCCGCTCCACCGAGAGGAGCAGGAGGAGGATGGCAAAGATCGCAACAAAGATGATGAAGAGGAGGTTCCAAAATTGAATGGTCCCGAAATCGGCCATGAAGATCCCGTAGGCATCCAGTTGACCGCGAAAATACTCGGTGCTGATGGCCTCGATCTCCCGGTTGATATAGGCCAGGAGGCCCTCCATTTCATCGTAGATGGCGGTATAGGCGGCGATGTACCGGCCCCGCTTTTCTTCCATGGCCTGATCCGCCAGGTTAAGGTAGGCATAGATGAGGCGGTAGAGTTCCCGTTCCCGGAGTTCCGCCTTGTTGGCGCTGATGGGGAAATAGACCGGGAGTTTACCCCGCAGAACCTGGGAATTGATGAGGATCCGGGAGAGGGCATTGGAAGAACGGGTGGAGAGGTACTCCAACAGGGGCTCCTGGTAGGCCGCCAGATCCTCCCGGATGGTCGTCATAAACCGTTCCCGCTCAAAACTGCGGTCGGAAATGTCCTGCAGCTTCCGGGCGGAAAAAAGGATATAGGCGGTGGAAAGGACCAGGATGATAAACACCCCGAAGATGCTGACGAGCATCTGAACCCGGAAGGAGCGGAAGAAGGCCGGGGCAAAATTCCTGAGCCGGGGGACACTGCCCAGCGGCAAGGGTAACCACGGCGGCTTTATCGAAGGATTTTTCATTGCAGATCATCCTTGCCGATGATCTCTATCCCCGTATCGATGGAGGTAGGGGTATAGCCGGTTCGCCGCAGGGCTGCCAGGGATTGGACCGCCTCATAGCCGATCCGGTCCGCATTGAACACGATGCTGCAGGCAATGACCTCCTTGCGGATCCCGTCCTGAATCCCCGGATCCGCCCCGAAGCCGATGATCCGTACCCGGCCCACCAGGTTCATATCGATCAGGGTTTGGGCCGCGGCGATGGTGTCGTTGGGATCGGTAAAGACCACGATATTAATATCCGGGTGGGTACGGAAGAGACGGTAGAGGAGATCCTCCGCATCCAGGGGGTTGAGCTTTGTCTTGAATCCCCGGATCGGCACGGCCAGACGGTCCCCCAGAGCGGTGGTGATCCCCATTTCCATCAGCTCCCGCTCCCCGTAGATCCCCGGGGCCTTATCACTGTACACCAGGGCCAGGCTGAGGGGCTCCGGGGTAAGGCTCCCCGCGATTATCCCAATCCGGCGGCCCACGTCGAAGTTATTGGTCCCGATAAAGGGCCAGGGCTGGTCATTGGGCACATTGTGGTTGATGATCACCACGGGGATCTTCTGCGTCCCCAGCCGGTCCAACTGCCGCCGGGCCAGGGCATCATCCAGATAGGGGCATACGATGGCCCCGTCGACCCCGGTATAGGGGGCCATTTCCAGCTCGTTTTTTACGGGATCAATGGAATGGATGGAAATAGCCGCATTCAGCTCCGCCGCGGCCCGTTCCGCCCCCCGGATAATCCCGGTGAAAAAGGAATTCCGGTTATCCGGCAGGTACAGGGAAAAATGATAGTTCAGGGGTGCGGCGGCATTACCGGAGGACCCGATATACAGGCGCCGTACCAGATTAAAGGAAACCAGAAAAGCCCCCAGGGAGAGGAGGCCAAAACAGAGGATCCCCATCCGCAGCAACAATTTCACCCGATCAGTATATCCGCGGCAGGCCAAGTCGGCAAGGGCACGGCTTTAAACGCCCTCCGTCGGATCCATTTGGCGCTTGACTAGGTTACCCCGGATATGTTTAATTCAGGGAGGGTCGCTTACTGGTGTCTACCTAATGGTGTAAAGTCCACATATATGGAGGACAATTCAGATGAAATCGCCGATGGTTCCCTCAGACAAGACCATGACTGCTTTCCGGATGCCCGTGCCGCTCGGTGCGGTATTTCTGTTGGCTGCGGCGCTGTCCCTGACTGTTTGCAGCCGTTTGGACCGGGGCGGGACGGAAACGGGGGCTGCCGCCCAGGAAGGCGGGCAAGCCCAACAAAGCGCCGCGCCAGGAGCGGCCGATACCGTCCAGCAGAAATACGCCCTGGTAATCGGCAATGGGGCCTACACGAATGTGACCAAGCTCAACAACCCGGTGAACGACGCCCGGGACATGAAGACGGCCCTGGAAAGCCTGGGCTTTACCGTAGACCTGGTGGTCAACGGCGCCCTGGATCAGATGGAAAGCGCGGCCACGCGCCTGCGAAGCCGTCTCTCCGCCGCGCAAAACTCCTACGGCTTTTTCTTTTACGCGGGCCACGCGGTGCAGTCCGGGGGCGAAAACTATTTAATCCCCGTGGACGCGAATATCCAGAGCGAGAATTTTCTGCGCCAGAGGGCGGTCTCCATGCAGGCCGTGCTGGGTGAACTGAACGACGCGGGAAACGTCCTCAACATCGTGGTGCTGGATGCCTGCCGGGACAACCCCTTTAGCTGGAACCGGAGCGGCAGCCGGGGCCTGCAGGTGGTCAGTGACCAGCCCGCGGACAGCATCATCGTGTACGCCACCGGCGCCGGAAACACCGCAGACGACAACCCTTCGGGCAGGAACGGCCTCTTTACAAGCCATCTCCTTGCCAACCTGAAAACCCCCGGCCTCTCGGTCCGGGACCTCTTTGACAAAACCGGCGCCGATGTGCGCCGGGTCAGCGGCGGCAAACAGGTACCGGCGATTTATTCACAGTTTTTTGAAACCGCCTACCTGGGCAACAGTCCCGCCGTCGTGGTACAGCCAACTCCCGCGCCTTCCCCAACACCGGTCCCAACTCCCGCCCCGGTGCAGCCCGCGCCTGCCCCGACACCGGTCCCAACTCCCGATCCCGCGCCAAAGCCGACCCCCGCGCCAGTACAGCCCGTGGCCCCGCCGGTGCAGCCTGCGCCTGCCCCAACTCCCGCCCCGGTACAGCCCGCGCCAAAGCCGACCCCCGCCCCGGCGCAAAACGCCAAAAGCTACTTTGACAGCGGTGAAACATTTCGTTCCCGGGGCGACTATGTAACGGCCATAGAGGAGTACACCCAGGCTATCAGGCTCGACCCCAATTATAAGAGTGCGTATCACAGCCGCGGCTTGGCGTATTACTCAAAAAAAGACTATGACCGGGCCATCGCGGACTACACCCAGGCTATCAGACTCGACCCGAATATGGCGGTGGCGTATCACAACCGCGGCTTGACGTATTCTAACGGGAAAAGAGACTATGAGCGGGCCATCGCAGACTACACCCAGGCTATCAGGCTCGACCCCAATTATAAGAGTGCATATTACGGCCGCGGCATTGCGTATCGCAATAAAGACGACTATGACCGGGCCATCGCGGACTACACCCAGGCTATCAGGCTCGACCCTAATTATAAGAGTGCATATTACGGCCGCGGCATTGCGTATCGCAATAAAAACGACTATGACCGGGCCATCGCGGACTACACCCAGGCTATCAGACTCGACCCTAATTATGCGGCGGCGTATCACAGCCGCGGCATTGCGTATCGCAATAAAGACGACTATGACCGGGCTATCGCAGACTACACCCAGGCTATCAGGCTCAACCCGAATGATGCGTCGGCGTATTACGGCCGCGGCAGTACCTATTACGGCAAAAAAGACTATAACCGGGCCATCGCGGACTATGAAGCGGCGCTGCGGATAGAGCCAAACCATACCAACGCCAGAACCTGGCTTGCAAATGCCCGGAAGGCGCGGGGGTATTAGCCGCAAACAAGCCGCCCCCTATGGGGAGTGGAATTCATGAAACTTGAGCGTGGAGACTTCATGGTATGCTGAAAAAAATACTGCTGCCCCTGCTTATCTGCCTGCTTGCCCTGCCCGCCGTTGCCCAACAGTACGGCCGGGGCGCGGATCTCGACCCGGAAATATACAACCGCCTGCCCCAAAAGGCGGTCCAGCTCAGCCGAGGGTATACCGGCCTGCCCGCCTCGTTTTCGCTCAAAAACTATGCGCCCTTCCCCGGCAACCAGGGCAGGTACAGCAGCTGCACCGCCTGGGCCGCGGCCTTTACCGCCAGAACCATGTCGGAATCCCTGGCCATTAACCGCTATGACCGGACCCAGACCAGCGGCAGCGTGTTCTCCCCGGCCTTTGTGTATAAGTCCATTTCCGACGACCCCCTGTGTATGCGGGGAACCGTAATCTCCCACGCCCTTGACCTGATGCAAAACGAGGGAGTCCCCCGGATGGCGGACTTTGAACGGAACGCGGATTTTATCCGGGTATCCCCTGCCATGTACCGGGACAGCAGGAAATACACCATCGGCGGCTATAGTACCCTGTTCAGGTTCTATCGGACCGAAAGCTCCGGCCCCGACGGGGTAACGGCGGTAAAGAAAAGCCTTTCCGAGGGAAAGCCGGTGATCATCGGCATGAACACGCCGGATTCCTTTATGAAACTCAGGGGGAAAAACCTCTGGAAGCCCCTTGAAAACCCGGCGGTGAACTGGGGCGGACACGCCATGTGCGTGGTGGGCTATGACGACCACTTTGCGGGCGGGGCCTTTGAACTGCAAAACAGTTGGGGGACCGATTGGGGGGACCGGGGCTACGGCTGGGTTAGTTACGCTGATTTCGGCCGCTTTGTAAACGAAGCCTACGAGCTGATTGAAAATTTTGACGAATTTACAGACCGGGTTGAATACTCCGGTTATGTGGACATAGAACTCCGCAATTCAGGGGAAGGTATGCCCGTGCGGTTTGACACGGCGGGATTTTACCGCACCACCCGGGCATACCCCTCCGGGACCCGGTTCCGGTACATCATGGGCAACAACAGTCCCGCATATGTATACGCCTTTGCCTCCGACTCGGCTGCCGGCGCAACTACCCGGATTTTCCCCCGGGAGGGCATATCGCCGGTGCTCGATTACCGTGAAAATGCCGTGGCTTTTCCGGGGGAATATTCCTGGATAGAACTGGACAACGTAAGCGGCGTCGATTACCTGGTGGTGTTATTCGCCAAGCGGGAACTTGACATCGACGCCCTGCGGGTTCGGTT
The DNA here is from genome assembly GCF_046533115.1 of Treponema sp. TIM-1. NCBI lineage: Bacteria > Pseudomonadati > Spirochaetota > Spirochaetia > Treponematales > Treponemataceae > Treponema > Treponema sp. TIM-1. The sequence continues at coordinate 31,453 of NZ_JAJQRC010000025.1, read as the reverse complement.
TGAGCGGGAACGGGGCAGCTTTCCCGAGCGGGTGGCGCGGGCAATAGGACCCGACTATATACCGCCGGCCACCGCCCGCTACGATAGTAACCGGCTCGCTTTCAGCGCGGTTATGCCCAACAACCGGGCAGTGCTGGGCTTGCTCCTGGCCATTGAACACTCTGCGCGATAACGCGCGGGTCCTAACCAATTCGTCCGGCCTGAACCATTACTACCGTGGAACTTGAACTATGGGATCAGGAAGCCGCCGCCGCTCCGGTCCCGAAGGGGAAGGGTCATCCCGGGGGGGCTCCCGGTATCGCTTCTTTTATGCCGTGTTCTATTTTAAACAAAAGCCCTGACCGCCATAGGGTAGTGCAATTTCGCCCCTGTCCTTTGGAATGATAGAGGGCTTCGTCCGCCCGGTTGATGATGTCTTCGACGCTTACATTGGAGTCTTTGTTAAACACGTAGATTCCGGTACTTATGGTCACCGGGGGCAGGGGCGGGTCCCAGGTTACCTTGATATTCGCCACCGAAGTCCGCAGCCGTTCCGCCACCCGCCAGGCGATATTTTTATCCGCATCGGGCAGGAGGATGGTAAATTCCTCCCCCCCAAACCGGGAAGGGATATCTTCGGCCCTGACGTTTTGTCTAATCACCAGGGCGATGTTTTCCAGAACCCGGTCGCCGGCGAGATGCCCGTACTGATCGTTAAAATCCTTAAATTTATCCACGTCAATGACAATGATGGAGGAGGTGTAATTGATCCGTTTTGACCGGGATATTTCCTCATTCAAACGGGTAATAAAAAAACCATGGTTAAAAAGACCGGTTTTAAAATCCCGTACCGAACGTTCATAGTGAAGGTGGTTTTGTATGGCATTGGAAACAAAGGACATAAGGTGCTGCAAAAAGTCCTGTTCATCCGAGGTATAATTATCGGTCAGTATCTTACGGCCCACCAGGATAAGCCCGTATAAGCCGGAAGGTCCCTGGATGGGAGCAATCAACTCAGGCTGAACCTCGTCCAGGGCCTGGGATACGCAGCTATTTCCCAACTGTTCCGAGAAAAGTTTATAGGCTATAGGTTGGGGATGCTGCTGAAAAAATTCCTCAAAGGGGGTAATCGTATTGATCTTGATGGGCAGATTCACTTCTTTATAATTCCGGTACCCCTTGATAGTGACATCCTCTTTGTTCTGAAGGGGCCTCCAGAGGAAAGCAATAAAAGAAGGCATAAAATGGTCCGAAATCTGCCAAACCGCGGCATCGATAATATCGCCGATAGAAGTCCGGTTAAAAATATCCACCGCCCCGGAAAGCAGGCCCTTATAGGCCTGGATCTCCTTGCCGAGCTGATCGATATATTGAAATACGCCGATATCCTCAAGTAAGGCGTAATTTTCTATAACCTGGGGGTTTGATAAAAAAGCATGGGGAGAATCTAGTTTATTCATCATGTTATGGAATAATGATCCGCAATGGTTTTCCGCCATTCGGCTCTATTTTCTTTATCCTCCCATTCAAGGATCTTTTTGATAGTAAAATTTTGGGAATTGGGGGAATGATTAAAACAGACCACCCCAAAACGGCCGCCCCCGATATAGGCGATGGTCTCCCCCTTTTCCAGGGATTCATGTTCCCCTATTTTGGCGATAACGCAGTCAAAGTGGATCGGTACGCCGGAAGTTTTATCCGTCAAGGCGGTGGACATATCTTTAATAGGTTTCCCGCAATAGGGACAATCCGGGGTCAGAATTGGTTCGGTGGACATCTTGGGAGGCGTCCACTTAAGGCGTTCATAGATGACGCCCCGGTTTGCATCATAACGGGGGGCATCCGCCTTTTTTTTGCCGTCTTTGGACCAGTCGTTATCCCGATCCCGGTTTCTAAAGGGCTTTTTCCGGTTATTTCCGCCCCTTCCGTTGCCGCTCATACCATACTCCTCTCTCTGGGACATCTAACAGTTCATTACTCAAAACTTGGGCTATCCGTTGTATCCCTTCGGACAGATAGTCCTTATTATCTATTTTTTTTCGCAAGATATCAATTCTTGAGGACCTTTGTTGACTTTCTTGCTGAAGGGTTATCATTCCTGCTCCATAAAAGCTGAGATAAGATGCGTTACGGTTTCCGGACCAATAAACACAACATCAAATCGAACGGCCATACAATTATATTCTCGATGGGCGGCGAGGAAAAACTTAGCGGTTTCTATGATCCGGCGCTGCTTTTTTTTGTCAATCCCGAACCGCAGCTCCTCAAACCCATAAGCGGTCCATGATTTTACCTCAACAAATACCATTTTATCTCCATCCAGGGCCACCAGATCGATTTCGCCGGTTTTAAACCGGACATTCCGGGCAATGATCGACATGCCGGATTTTTCGAGGGCAGCGGCGGCTTTTTCCTCCCCCTCCCGGCCCGCACCGGACCTATTCACGGGCTTTCGTCAAATCCTTGGGATCCAGAGCCCGGGTAATAAAGAGCGTTTTTTCGGTCAGCAAATCAATGGTTTCCCCCTCGTTTGGCGGATAAACCTTGCCGGATTTATTGATCAACAGGTTAATCTTGGGCCGCAGGGGTGTCTCGTTCCGGACCTCGGTGACCCTGGCAATGGCGCCGTTGTTAAGAAGCACGATGGAGCCGATGGGATAGATCCCCATGGTTTTGATGAATGCCTTAAGCACATTAGGATCAAAGCGGCGGGAATTATCGGCAAGCAGATTTTTCATGGCCTGATAACCTATCATGGAGTTGCGGTACGGTTTTTGACTGACCATGGCCTCAAAGGCATCCGCCACGGATATGATCCGGGCCCCCGAATCAATCTGGGTACCTGCCAGCTGCCGGGGGTAGCCCGTACCATCCCAGTATTCATGGTGCTGCGACACCATCAGCCCCACCGCTTCGGGGTACAGCAGCTCCTTGCAGGCGATTCGATAGGACATAAGGGGATGGGTTTGTACGCACTGACGTTCAGGCCCGGAAAGCCCCCCCCTTTTATCCAGGATTTCCCGAGGAAGACGGAGCATCCCCACATCGTGGAGCAGCGCCGCCGTGACAATCTGAAGCAGCTTATGGTTGGGCACTTTGAATTCCATGGTGATAAGGCACGAGAGAATCGCGGTATTTATGGACGATTTGGCGAGATCGTGGTGTTTTACCTCTCCTGCCAGGATATAACCAATGATAAGTTCCCGTTTTTCCCGGATTACCTGGAGCAGGCGGCTGATTATCACGTCGATGGCATGGACCTCCACCGAACTTCCAATGGCAATATCCTTGAAAATTCCCTTGAGCTTTTCAATAAGATCCGTATAGGTGCGGTAGGTTCCCTGGTTTCCCGGCGCTTCCGCCAGGGAAGGCAGGACGGGGAGTTTCGCGGCATTCCCTACCCCGCCGCCCGGCCCGACCTGATCCGGCTTCGTGCCGGGAGGGAGCATTTCCCCTTCGGTCCGTACCGTGTCTATTCCCCAGGAGACGAGACGCTCCACATCTTTTTTTCGTATGGCTATCCCCGCGGGTACCAGGAGGTTGTTGTCTTCAACGTACACCGGTTTGGTATACATGGAGCCTACCTGTAACAATTGAACCGGAATCTGCTTCATCCACCTTCCTTTACCCGTACAAACGCCAATATTTTTGCCACGGCTTCCCAACACCAGGGGGGTATATACTCCCCGATGCCGGTCCCGGCATCCAAAAGCGCCGCCAAGGCAGGATCCTCCACAATCTCGATCCCCGCCTCCCGGGCAATGGCCAAGATCCTCAATGCCTCCTCGTTTTTACCGGACGCGATAACCCTCGGCGCAGGGTCTTCCGGGGTATACGAAAGAGCAGTAGCGGTCTTTTCTTTTATTTTATACCTCCTCATTTACAGAAAGCAAGGTCTCATCCCGACTATCTGCAAAAAAAGGCATTTTTTCCGATATTTTGACGGATATATTCCCCCAAATGTCGCCCAGGATCTCCGTAAGTTCCCTTTCCAAGACCAAGGGGCTTTTCCCTTCCGGAAGCGGGGTAACATAGACATCAAGGCGGGGGGCCGTTTCCTGCGATCTATCCAGCACGAAAAGCCAGCGCCGGGGGTCGAGGCTTATATCCAGGGCAAAACGCTCCGCCTCGTATCCGTAGCTCCCGCGGCTTTTCAGTAATATTCTCAGGGAAACCTTGCATGCAACCCCGCCGGATAAAAAGTTGAAGGGAAGCACCACCCATCGTTCCCGGTTTTTGCCGGGCAGACGGTTTACTATCCTGAGCAGGGGGGAAGCGGCCTCCGATTCTTCGGCGGCCTTTTTTATGTCCTCCGGTTCCGGGGGATTATCCTGCCGGCGCTCCCCGCTGTTTTGGCCGCCGCCGGGATCCCCCTCAGGCGGCTCCCGATAGCCGGGGTCCAGGGCGGCGGCATAGGCCTCCAGGGCTTCACCGGTAAGGCTCAGGCCCTTGGCGGCAGCGGCGGCGGCGGCCAAGGCCAGGGCTTCCCCGCCGGCTTTGGGGGAGGGGTGCAGGGCCTCCCGCCGCAGGCGGTGGAACAGGCCCGGTTCCAGGGGCAGGGAAAAATACCGGACAAACCCCAGCAGGGCCGTGGAAAGATCCTCCCGGGGCAGCCCTAAACTCAGGGCCAGACGGGCCAGGACCTCCTCCGGGGGGAGGGGCGGCCCCTCCGTCCCCGTACCGGGCATACCGACATTGGCGCCGGCCGTATGACCGAGGGTACCGGGGATGTGTCCGGGCATACCGCTATTGGGTCCGACCGTACCGGAGGGATTCCCCGGCAGGGGAACGCCGGGAGTCCGGCTTACCTGGTCCGGAGATTTAGCCGGATTTACTATGCCGGTTTTGGGCGGAGAAAGGGGACGGGGAGAATTTTCCTGTGGAGGCGTCAGCCTCACGGGGGCCTAGGATGAAGCTTCCGGGGCCGCGGCTGCTACTTCGGCCTTGGGCCGGGGGCTTTTTTTCACGATAAGTTCCTTAATTTTGGCGGCCTTACCGATCTTATCCCGAATATAGTAGAGCTTGGCCCGGCGGACTTTACCGGGCCGCATCAACTCAACCCGGGCAATCCGGGGAGAATGGAGGGGAAATACCCGTTCCACCCCGACCCCATAGGAATTTTTCCGTACCGTAAAGGTTTTACCAATCCGGGAATTTTTAATCGCAATAACCAGGCCCTCATAGACCTGGATCCGTTCATTTTTACCTTCCACGATCTTAAAATGGACCTTTACCGTATCGCCGATATGGAATACATCCAATTCGGTTTTCATTTGGGAGGCTTCAATCGCCCGTATCTCGTTCATTTTTCCCCCTGCGCTTCCTGTATAAGTTTACGGGTTTCCGCGTCAAACAAACCCAATGCTTCCCCCCGGCGGATCAGATCCGGCCGCAGGGCAAGGGTTTTTTCCACCCGTTTTTTAAGACGCCAACGCCGTATATTTTCATGGTGTCCCGAAAGCAAAACCTCCGGAACCCGTAGTATACCATATATTTCGGGGCGTGTATACTGGGGATACTCCAGCAGGCCCCCGGAAAAACTCTCCTCCGCCAGGGACTCGGGGGTAATCACCTGATCCAGCAGCCGGTAGGTGGCGTCGATCACCACCAGGGCGGCGGCTTCCCCGGAGGAAAGCACATAATCCCCCACGGAAATTTCATCGTCCACATAGGCGTCGATGATCCGCTGATCTATCCCCTCATAACGGCCGCAGAGGAGGATCAGTTCCTTTTCCGCCGCCAGCTCCCCGGCATAGGCCTGGGTAAAGGGCCGGCCCGATGGGGAAAGGTAAATAATCCGGGGGCCTTTCTCCCGGGGGAGCTCCCCGGATTCGGTCAGCCGGTTCCGGACGCCCACGGCCTCCAGGGCCCTGCCCAGGGGTTCGGGAAGCATCAGCATCCCCGCCCCGCCGCCGTAGGGGGCGTCATCACAGGTTTTGTGTTTATCCAACGCAAAATCCCGGATATTTACGGAACAATATTCCACCATGCCCCGTTCCACCGCCCGGGCTATGATGGAAGCGGCGAAAAAAGCATCCGTAATCTCCGGAAAAAGGGAGAGTACCGTATACTTCATTCCAGGATCCACCTTGCCAAAAGCAGGACCCGCTGTTTTTCGGGATCCACCTCCCCAAAAAATTCGTTTCTAAAGGGGATAAGCCGCAGTTCCCCCGCGGGAAGCCGTACTTCCACGAGGAATCCGCCCCCCCCTTCCAGCACATCGGTAATTTCCCCCACGGTCTCCCCGGTTTGCAGGGTCACCGGTATTCCCCGGAGGTCCTCAATATAAAATTCCCCCTCCTTAAGGGGGGCCGCGTGAACCCGATCTGTCACCAACTCGGCGCCGGTCAGGGCCTTAGCGGCCTCGGGGGTATCAATACCCCGGAATTTCATCATCAAAACGGCGCCGGACCCGGCGGTTTCCTCCACCTCATAGGTCTGTTCGCTCAAGCCCTTCCGTAAGAGGACCGAACCCAAGCGCCGGATGTGGGCGCTTTCACCTGAAAGGGGACGTACTTTGACGAATCCCTTTAATCCAAAGGGAATTCCCACCAGGCCCACCACAAATTGTCCGGTCACATCCCTACCCTTAATCTACATCCCTTGCCGCGCCGCCGCGTAAACCTAGTACCATATAACCACTAGTCCAGGATCTCCAGGGTGATCCGTTTCCCACTTTTCGCGGTAGCGGCCTGCAGAACCGTCCGTATGGCCTTGGCGATACGGCCGTGTTTACCGATAACCTTACCGATATCCTCGGAGGCTACCCGAAGTTCTAAAATAGTTGACTTTTCACCTTCCACCACATTGATGATAACCGACGAAGGGTCGTCCACCAGTGATTTTGCTATATATTCCACCAGGTCTTTTTCCATGTTATAACTCCTTAATTTAAAAATATCCTGCCCATCCGATGCCCATATCCTGAAAAAAACCAAATATATCGGCTTCACCACCCGCGTTTTTTGAAACCGGCTCCCCGGAAACGGCCCCAAGGCCCGCTTTTGCGTTGAAATCCAGGGCCGTAACGTCAAAACGCCGGTTTTGGAAAGCCGCTATAGGGAAAAACTTTTCTTGTTCAGGATCCGGCGGACCGTATCGCTCACCGTGGCGCCGTTTTGCAGCCAGGTTTTGACCTTATCCGCATTAAAAACGATCTGCTTGTCTTCGGTTTCTATGGGATGATACAATCCTACTTCGTCAAGGGTTTTTCCGTCCCGGGGGGCATGTTTATCCATAACCACAATACGATAATAGGGACGTTTTTTTGTTCCGAATTTCTTGAGCCTGATTCTGGCGCTCATAATGATCCTCCTCTGCTTTTTCCGGAAAAATCCTCCGGGACTGTATCCGGAGTCCGGGACGTATTATTATCACCGGTAAAGGCCCGGACAAACCCTTTACCCTGCCGCGATTAACCAATAGCGCGTGAAAAATTAGTATACCGAAACCGTTTATTTTCGTCTACCCCAAAATAATCCTGGATCAGGGCCGGCGCATAGAAATATACTTTTTGAAGAAAATTAACCACGAACCACACCAACGAACACGAACAAAAGGGAAATTCGGGTATAGTTCCGGTTATCAAATGAAAAGTTCCTATGTGTTTATCCTGCGCCTTCCTTTCAACAACACGAATCATGGTGTAGTTACTTTTACCGGAATCCACCCTGCATCCGGGACATCATTGCCTGGGCTGCCTGGGGATTTCTGTTGAATTTGGACATTTTTTTCATCATGGTTTTCATTTTTTCGAATTTTTTGAGGAGCCGGGCCACCTCGGCCACGGAGGTACCGGAACCCCGGGCAATGCGGGTACGCCGGGAAGGGCCGATGATGAGATGATTGGCCCGTTCTTTCCGGGTCATGGAGGATAGGATGGCCTCCTGGCCTTTGAGTTCCTCCCGGTTGATATCATCTTCGCTCACCTGGCCCGCCATGCCCGGGACCATTTCCAGGAGAGCCTGGAGGGAGCCCATTTTTTTTACCGCCCGGATCTGTTCAAGCCAGTCCTCCAGGGTAAAGGTTTCCTTTTCCATCTTTTTTTGCAGGGCCAGGGCTTCCTTTTGGTCGATCACCTCCTGGGCTTTTTCCACCAAGCTGACCACATCCCCCATGCCCAGGATGCGGCCGGCAATACGGTCGGGGTAGAAGGGCTCCAGGTCTTCGGGTTTTTCCCCCATCCCCACAAATTTGAGGGGTTTGCCCGTAATGGTTTTCAGGGACAAGGCGGCCCCGCCCCGGGTATCGGAGTCGAATTTGGTAAGGATTACCCCGGTAAGGCCGATTTTTTCGTCAAAGGTCTTGGCGATGTCCACCGCGGACTGGCCGGTCATGGAATCCGCCACCAGGAGGAGTTCATCCGGGGCGGCGGCTTTTTTGAGCCGGGAGAGTTCCTCCATCATGGGCTCGTCTATCTGGAGCCGGCCGGTGGTATCGATGATCAGGGTGTCGATCAGGTTTTTTTGCGCCCAGTTGACCCCTCCCCGGTACACCGCCACCGGATCCCGGGCCCCCTCCTCCTTATAGACGGGAACCCCAATCTGGCCGCCCAAGATGGCAAGCTGCTCCACCGCCGCGGGGCGGATAAGGTCGCAGGCCACCAGGAGCGGCTTGCGGCCCTCCTTTTTCAGCCGCAGGGCCAGTTTGGCGGAACTGGTGGTTTTCCCCGAACCCTGGAGCCCCAGCATGAGGATACAGGAGAGGGCATCGGGCCCCTTAAGCCGGAGATCCTGCCGGGTATCCCCCAAAAAAGAGACCAATTTATCGTGGACAATCTTGACAAACTGCTGGCCCGGGTCCACGGACCGGAGTACCTTCTCACCCTGGGCCTCTTCCATGGTGGCATTGACAAAACGGCGGACCACCCGGAGGTTTACGTCCGCCTCCAGGAGGGCCATTTTGATGGCGTCCACCGCGTCGCCTATGTTTTTTTCGCTAATCGCCGACTTGCCGGAGATAAAACGGAGGGCATCGGATACTTTTTGGGTAAGCTTATCTAACATTTAGTACACCCCTTGGAGAGAGATTTTTAAGTCCCGGCGGCCCGGATGCTTCCGGAACTAAGGACCCGCGCAAGAATAAAATGCAGGGCATTTTATTCTAATTGCTTACGCAATAAAGAAACGATATGACCATTCGGTCATGTTGTTTCTGCGCGGGTCCTAAGCCAAATCATGTAAAAATTCCTTTAAAAATTCATCGGGTTCGGTTTCCCGGTTTAATATGTGATAAAGTCCCAGGGAGATGGGCATCTTGAGCTTATGTTTTTCCGAAAGAATTTTAACGTACTTTGCCGCGGCCACCCCTTCGGGCAAATACCCGATTTCGCCGATCCGTGCCAGAAGCTCGTCCAGGCAGGAGAAGGGTTTCAGGATATTTTTTTCGATGATTTCCCTGCCGAACCGGCGGTTCCGGCCGAACACGGAACGGCAGGTAACGTCCAGATCCCCGACCCCGGAGATGGAAGTGAAGGTTTCCGGGTGGGTGGCCCCCATGGCCCGGCCCAGGGTCTGGATCTCATTGAGCCCCGCGGCGAGGAGCAGGGACTCGGTTCCGTCCCCGAACATAGTCCCCAGGGGATGGGCGCTCTCCGGGGGGGCGGTTTTCAGGGCGTCCAGCATGCCGAAGGCTATGGCAATGACGTTTTTTGCCGCCGCCGCCACCTGCACCCCCCGGACATCAAAGGAGGAGAACACCAAAAGCCGGCCGGACCTGAGGAGGTCCCGGAACCGGATGGAATTCTTGGGGTTCTCGCTGGCCGCAATCAGTCCCGTGATCTTACCCCGGGCAACCTCCTCGGCATGGCTCGGGCCGGCGATATATACCAGGGACTGGCGGTAAAAACCGGGCAGGTAATCCTCCAGGGTCTCCAGGATGAGCCGGGGTCCCTTGGGGCTGGGGAGGAATCCCTTGGTAATAACCGCGATGGCGGTTTCTCCCTCCCGGATGGAATGAACCGGCAGGATCTTCTTTACCGTGTCCAGGAGGTAGAGGGAGGGGGAAGCCAGAATGAGGAATTCCGCCCCCTCCGCGGCTTTGACCACATCCGTTACCCCCCGCAGATGGGGGGGGAGTTCCACCCCGGGTAAAAACCGGGTGTTCCGGTGTTGGGTGTTGATCTCGGCCGCGGCGGCTTCTTCCAGGCACCAGAGGACAACCTCTTTTTCCTTTTCCGCCAGGACCTTGGCCATGGCCGTTCCCCAGGCCCCGGAACCGATGATCGTAATTTTACCGCCCATGGTTTCCCTCTCCGTTTTTTTCAAAATTTGCTAGTTCCGGGGACATCGGGCAGACAGCCCCTGCCAAAAGCCGGATGGTCAGGGGAAAAGCACTGAGAAGTCCCCTTTTTCCACTAAAACCAGGGGGCATTTTCATCCTTCCAGGTAACGATATCCTGGGGCGTAAAAAAAAGGGCAATTTCCCGCTCCGCATTGGCCGGGGAATCAGAGGCGTGGACGATATTGAGCCTGGTCCGGTAGGCATAATCCCCCCGGATGGTTCCCGGCGGGGCTTCCCGAACATCGGTGGGCCCCACCAGCCGCCGTACCATAAAAACAGCGTCTTCCCCCTCCAGAATCAGGAGGATCACCGGACCGGAAAGGGTATATTCCAGGAGTTTTTCGTAAAACTCCTTCCCCGCATGTTCCCGGTAGTGGGCTTCTACCACGGCCCGATCCAACACCAGGAGGCGGAGGGCAGCGATTTTAAGCCCCTTCCGTTCAAAACGGCTCAATACCTCCCCGACGATACGGCGCTGGAGGACCCCGGGCTTTAACATAACCAAGGTTCTTTCCATACCATTAAGCCGCCGGGGGGGGGTTCCCGGCTTCCTCTTCTTTCTTTGCCTCCGCCCGGTCTTTGATATCCGCTATACCGATAAAAATTGAAACTAAGCCTATAAATATGGCCAAGACCGGCAATGCCCCCCGTAAAAACGACAGAACATCCTCCCGCCAATCCAGACCCACAGGTAAAATCGCCAGTACCGCGGCGGCTAGGATCAGGATGCCAAAAACAAGCGCCTTCATATACTCCTCCAAAATAATACCATCCGGGGCCGCTTCAAAAAACGTAAATTTTGCGGCAGCCCTATCGCCGGCTCAACTTCCGGACGACCATGACCATAAACGCAATAATAAAAAAAATAATCGACAGATTGGGGAGGATCAACAACACCAGGGGCATGGAACCTATGGTTATTCCCGATTCCTCGGCGATGCCAAAGAGGTTCAGGATTGAATATACGATTTCCACATAGAGGGCAATGGTTCCAATAACCATGAGCATCCAGGCCGCATCCCTGGTTTTTGACCAGAGTACAATCGCAAAAAAGGCGGCCAACGCTCCAAAAAAAAGCCGGCTAGAAGCATAGATAACTTCCCCGATATCCATAAGCCTAAGTATGACTTTTTAGGGGGATAATATCAAGGGGAAGGGGTAAAGGACAGGCGCTGGAGGAGGCCGCCGGATTCTATATCGAAGACAATGGAACCATTGGGTTGGGTCTGCTTCTTACAGCTCACCTCTTTGCCGGATAGAAATTCCTTGACCACGGCATCCACATCGGTGGTTTCAAGCTCCTGGATATCCACGTCCCGCATCCGGCTGTTATCGCAGGAATTAAAGATCTCCCGGATCATCTCGTATTTCATGGAGGGGCCTCACGGGTTGTCCCGTCTTTGGGACAGATAACGATGGTGTTTTTCACCAGATCCACGCTCTGCAGGGTACCGGTCACCTGAAGCCGCTTCCCCATAAGGTCGGTCATGGTGATAGTATCCCCGGCAACCGTGACATTACTGGTGTATTCGCACAGGAGCCGCTTGGCCCCGGCCGTACCCAGTTCGTATACCGTGGAAAGGCACATCAGGGCTCCTCCCCTTCGATAAGACCCAGGGCTGCTACGAGTTTTTCATTGCCCCGGTTAAAGTCCTTAACCCCGGCATCAAGGATATCCGCAGCCCCGTCCCGGCCGGCGTGCCGGAGCTCATGGGCCAGGGAACCCAGCTCCCCGGCGTGTTCCCGGTTGTGCTCCAGCATATAGGCCAACAAGGTCTTTATGCGGGCCATATCCAGCGGCCCCTCGTGGGAATGAGGATGGGAATGGGAATGGTGGGGGTGAGCATGGCTATGGTGTTCATGCTCGTGGGAACCCTGATCCGCTTCGTGTTCATGACAATGATCTTCATGCATAACCTTTGCTCCTTGGGGTCTATGTTATCAAAAAGCGCCATTAGGGGCTTTTCCGAAACCAGCCGGTTTTGGAAAAATCCCATTATCCCTGAATTTTACACCCTCTTGGCGGAAAGATCAACAATTTTTTTGATCGTTCCGCCTAATACCGGAACAACAAGCCCAGGTCCATCGCATAGGTACTCAGCCCGCCGGGCTCATTACTCAACTCTTTGCCGTAAAAGGCTGCATCCAGCTTAAAGATCACCAGATCAAAGCCCACACCCACCGAGGGAAGCATGTCATTCATCCCCGCCCGCAGGGCAAGGCGCTTAAACAGGGTTAATTCGGTACCCAAACTCAAGTTAAGCCACCCGTTTCTGACCGTATAGTCTTGCTGCCAGAAAAGACCGGCAAAATCCCGGTAATCCGCCATCACCGCCCAAGAGAGCAGGGGGTTGTCAAAAATTTTGTAGGAAACCCCCAGGTTGACCGTCGGTTCTACATAGCCAAAATAGCCGGCAGGCGGGGAATCTGAGTGGGAGTAGAGGTTCAGATCCTGAAACGTAACATAAGCCAGGGAAAAGAGGTCGTTAACGGTCAAGCCCACGGTAAAATTATCTATCAGCCGGTATTGGAGCCCCATATCCATCCCGGTCCCAACGGTAAAGGGGGCAAAATTGAACCCGGCCATAAGGGCGTTATCGTTGAAAAGAAGCTCGGTGAGCGGAATTTGCCCCGAATTTATTTCCAGCCGGTTGAATAGCTTCGCCACTATCCCTACATCTATGGTATGGACCCCTACGTCCATCACCCGCATAGAATATCCCAGATTAAACATGAAATCCGCTTTACTCCAGGCTCGTATGCTTTTACCGGTTACCTGGGTCCCGCCGTAAAAACGATCAAAAACACCCCATCCCCATCCGTTTTTTATACTGCCAATGGCAATGGGACCCCGCAGATCAAAGCCCAGGGGGATATTTCCGTTGGATCTCGTTATAAAGTGGGAAAAGGTGTCGGCCAGTTTATTGGCATCGTTGATATTTTTCATAATATCCATGAGCCCCAGGGAATCTCCGTATATGCCCAGGCTGAGCTCCGCCGCACTTAACTGTTTGACGGTTCCAAATACCGCGGGATTGATGAACAAGCTGTTTATATCCTCCGTATAGGCCACATGGGGACCTCCCAGGGCAAGGTTCCTGGTGGAAGGTATAAAAAACGGAGAGATTTCGCGGGTTTCGTTAACCCCCGACGCAAACAGGGGGGTTCCGCTAAGATATACGGCCAAGAGGGCGGCGATGTAAGAGAGCTGTTTCACGATGATTCCTTAGAGCAAATGGAGGCGTTCCAGCATATCGGTAAAGGGACCGGGGTTTTTCGCCGCGGCTTCCGCAAGAATAAGGGCTTTTTTTTGCTTATCCGTCAAATTCTGGGAGTCCTGTTTCTTTTGACCAAAATCCTTTAAATAATCTTCCTGATCAGCGGGATTTGTTTTCCCCATGGACTGGGCATCGGCAAGGAGGAGGGTAACCGCCGACAAAACCAACTCATCCTGAGCGGATCCCGCCAAATCAGCGGGCTTTTTTACCTTCCCGGCATCAAGCAGGCCGGAAATAAGGCCGGCGTTCGTCTGAACATCCCCGGCGGTCTGGATTTTATCGAGGATCCTATCCACGGTCACCTGGGGATCTTTAAAAACATTGATATTACCCATCATGACCATGACAAGATCCGAAGCATTATTGGCGGCGATTAAGCCCGCCTCCAGCAACACCTTCTGGTCCGCGGGATTATCCGTCTTTGCCAGGGCATCCTGAATTTTTTCCGCCACCAGTTTGGCCTTTTTTTTATCCCCGGCGCTCTCATTGGCAAGCTCCAGGGCATTCCCGGCGTTGATTTTGGGGAGGAGTTTCTCCGGATCCCGTTTAAGCCCCGAACCCCAGGATGAGGAAAAGAACCCGCTCACCGAATCGCAAGAAACCAGGATCGCCATCAAAAAGACTATCTCGAACAAAACACCACCTTTTCCACTCAAACTCAAGCAGTGGTTCCACCACCCGAATGGGAACAAGGGCTTTTTAGTAATCCTCATTGTAATATCCTTCCTACAAGTACCGAGCCAAATTTACCATTTGGCCACTTGAACTCTCCTTATTTTGAGTATACTAAGAACCATGGCAAGAAAACAAATAATTTGAGGAGGCGAAAATGAAAACCGTATTTTATGGAGTTTTACTGGGCGTCACCGCCGTATCGGGATTTGCCGCGGATGAGGGGATCTTCTCCTACCGGGTGGGCCGGTTTGAGATTTTTATGCTGGTGGAGAATCAGGGCCAGGGGCGAAGTTCCCTGCTCATCGGGGCCGATGCCCGGGATATTGAACGGTATGTGCCGGGGGGAACCTATCAATCCGCCACCAATACCTTCCTCATCCGCACCGGGGAGAAAAATATCCTGGTGGATACCGGCTTTGGGGGGGCCGTGTTTAACCACCTCAAGACCCTGGGGGTGGAAGCGGCCCAGATTGACGCGGTCCTCCTCACCCACCTGCACGGGGACCACATCGGCGGGCTTCAAAAAGGGGGGAAACCCCTCTTTCCCCGGGCCACGGTCTATCTTGCCCAGGAGGAACGGGAGTTTTGGGCCGGTTCCGCCAATGCTGCTGCCGCCCTGGCCCCCTACGGCGACAAGGTGGTGACCTTCCGGCCCGGAGCATTGGGCGCCGATATACCGGAACTTCTTCCGGGGATTACGGCCATTGCCGCCTTTGGGCATACCCCAGGGCATACCCTGTATTTGGTTCAATCCGGGGGAGAGGGGCTCCTCATTTGGGGGGACCTGATCCATGTCCAGGGTATCCAGTTCCCCCTTCCCGGGGTATCCGTTACCTATGACACGGACCCGGCTGCCGCGGCAGCGATCCGTACCAAGGTCCTGGAATACGCCGCCGGAAACCATATTCCCATTGGAGGGATGCACCTGGTCTACCCGGCCATCGGGACCGTCAGCCCCCAGGGGAACGGTTACCGGCTTACCCCCGCGGGCCGGTAGCTCAGGACTGGTTTCCGGGCCGCGGCGGTTTCATCCAGCCGTCCGACGGGGGTATCGTGGGGCGCCCCGGAGAGGAGTTCCGGCTGGGTCTCCGCCTCTTCGGCAATGGCCCCCAGGGCTTTGATAAAGGCGTCCAGGGTTTCCTTGGATTCGGTTTCCGTGGGTTCCACCATCAGGGCATCCTTGACAATCAGGGGAAAATAGATGGTGGGGGGATGGAAACCGTAATCGATGAGCCGTTTGGCGATATCCAGGGTGGAAAGGTGGTTCTCCAGCCTGGGGGAGGCCACAAATTCGTGCATACAGGGCCGTTCCGCCCCAAAGGGAAGGGGATAGCGGTCCTGGATCTGGACCTTTATATAATTCGCGTTGAGTACCGCCTGCTCCCCTACCCGGCGGATCCCTTCCCGGCCCAGGAGCCGGATATAGGCATAGGCCCGGACCAGGACGCCGAAGTTGCCGTAAAAGGCCTTGAGCCTGCCGATGGAGCGGGGGGGCGTTACCGGACCGTAGGTCTCCCCGGTTTTGGCTGCCAGGGGGCCGGGGAGGTAATCCGCGAGGAGGGGACCCGCCCCCACTGCCCCGGCTCCGGGACCGCCCCCACCGTGGGGGGTGGAAAAGGTCTTGTGCAGATTGAGGTGCATCACGTCAAAACCCAGATCCGCGGGTTTGAGGACCCCTAAAAGGGCGTTCATGTTGGCCCCGTCGCCATAGACCAGGCCCCCGGCATCGTGGATCAGGGCGATGATCTCCCGGATCCGGGGTTCAAAAAGGCCCAGGGTATTGGGGTTGGTGATCATGAGCCCCGCCAGGGTAGGGGCATTTTCCCCGGTACAGGCGTTTTTCAGGGCCCCCAGATCCAGTCCCCCCGAGGGGGTCGAGGGAATGGTTTCGGCGGTAAAGCCCGCCATGGTACAGGTGGCGGGGTTGGTACCGTGGGCGGAGTCGGGGATCAGGATCCGCCGCCGCCCCCGGTCCCCCCGGCTTTGGTGATAGGCCCGGATCATGAGGACCCCCGCCAATTCACCCTGGGCCCCCGCGGCGGGCTGGAGGGAAAAGGCGCTAAACCCCGTGATTTTTTTAAGGCTTTCCTGGAGTTTCCAGATAAGGGCCAGGGCCCCCTGGTTTTCCGTTGCCCCCAGCAGGGGATGGGCCCGCCGGAACCCCCGGAGCCCCGCGGCATCCTCGTTCATCCGGGGATTGTACTTCATGGTACAGGACCCCAGGGGATAATACTGGCCGTCAATGGAAAAATTCTGCCGGGAGAGCCGGGTAAAATGGCGGACTACCGTCAGTTCGTCTGTTTCGGGGAGGGCCAAGTCGTCCCGGAGCAGTTCCGCCGGCAGGGGGCTTAGGGGGACGTCGGGTTTGGGCAGGGTAACCCCCCGGCGGCCGGCGACGCTTTCTTCATAGATCAGGGGAACCGGGGGTTCTTTCATAGGTAGAGTTCCTTTAACGCATGGACCAGGGTTTCAATGTCTTCCCGGGAATTTTTTTCCGTTACGCAGACCAGCAGGTCCTTTTCCCGCTCCGGGAAATACCGGGAAAGGGGGAGACCGGCCACGATCTTTTTTTCCCGGAGTTTTTCCGCCGCGGTTTCGGCGTTTCCCGGCAAGGTAACGAGGAATTCCTTAAAGAACGGGCCGGGGCCCAGGGAAAATCCCGGGAGGGCGGCAAAAAGCCCCGCGGCGTAATGGCTTTTATGCCAGCAGAGCTCGGCGACGCCCCGGAGCCCCTGCTTTCCCAGCAGGGCGAGGTATATACAGGCGCGGAGGGCACAGAGGCCCTGGTTGGAACAGATATTGGACAGGGCCTTTTCCCGGCGGATGTGCTGTTCCCGGGCCGCCAGGGTAAGGACAAAACCC
Source organism: Treponema sp. TIM-1 (assembly GCF_046533115.1). Lineage (NCBI taxonomy): Bacteria > Pseudomonadati > Spirochaetota > Spirochaetia > Treponematales > Treponemataceae > Treponema > Treponema sp. TIM-1. The sequence continues at coordinate 14,378 of NZ_JAJQRC010000025.1, read as the reverse complement.
CGCCGCCCCTGGGAATCCCGGGCCTCCCCCACGATGCGGCCGGGGATACGCCGCATCAGGGCCGCCGAGACCGCCATGATTCCCAGGAAGGGCCCCCCGTAGTTGAGGTCGTTCCCCAGGCTTTGGCCCTCGGCGGTAACGATATCCGCGCCGTATGCGCCGGGGCTCTTGAGGAGTCCCAGCATGATGGGGTCGGCGTGGACGATAAACAGCCCGCCCCGGTCATGAACGGCTCCGGCGGCCCCCTCCAGGGAGGGGATGCGGCCGAAAAAGTCGGGGTAGGCGGCCACGAGGCAGGCGGGGTCCTCCCCCTGGGCGGCATTGGCGGGATCCCCCGAATAGGTTTCGATCCGGGCATCAAAGGGGCTGAGGTAGGTGTCCAGCACCCCCCGGTATTCCGGGTGCAGCCCCGTGGGGAGCAGTACCCGGCGGCGGCCCTCGGGATTCCGCAGGGCCAGCAGGACCCCCTCGGCCAGGGCGGTGGCGCCGTCGTAGTGGCCGGCGTTCACCACCTCCATGCCCGTAAGGGCGGCGATCATGCTCTGGTATTCAAAGATCGCCTGGAGGGTCCCCTGGCTCACCTCGCTCTGGTAGGGGGTATAGGCGGTAAGGAATTCCCCCCGAGAGGCCAGGGCCCCCACCGCGGCGGGGATAAAGTGATCGTAGGCCCCGGCCCCTAAAAACCAGCGGTAATCATCGGCGGCGGCGTTGGTATGCGCCAGGGCGCTCAGTTCCGCCATCACCTCCAGTTCACTTAACCCCCCTTCAAGATCCAGGGAGGGGAACCGCAGATCCTCAGGGATTTCGGAAAATAGGGCCTCCAGGGAGGGAACACCGATCCGCTCCAGCATCTCCTTCCGCTGGGCCTCGGTAACCGGGATATAGGGCACGGTTATGCTTCCTCCTCCGCCTGGACGGTTTTTTCATACTCCTCCGGGGAGAGGAGGGTATCCCATTCCCCGGGATTGTCCGGCAGGACCCGGACCAGCCATCCTTCCCCGTAACAGTCCCGGTTGATAAGGTCGGGCTCCTCCGCGAGCCGGTCGTTCACGCCGGTGATCCTGCCCGATACGGGGAGGTAGACGTCACTGGCGGCCTTGACCGATTCCACCACCCCAAAGGGGGCATGGGCGGCAAAGGCTGTTCCCGCTTTGGGGAGATCCACGTAGACAATATCCCCCAGGCTATACTGGGCGTGATCGGAAATTCCCACGATGATTTCATCCCCCGCTTTCCGGGCCCATTCATGGGTCGGGGCAAACCGGGCTTGGGCATCGGTTTTCATGTTGCTCTCCTATAAACCGGTATATAGAGGGGCCGTTTTACCACCACCCCTTCCTTGGGTTTTTCCCGAATCAAAACCGTTAAGCGCCCGCCTATTCCCGCATATTCCGGCGGGACCAGGGCATTGGCCGAATAGGTTCCCGTGGAGGGGCAGAACATACCCGATACACAGCGGCCTATCTCCCTCCCCTCCCCGCTTACTATGGGATAACCTTCCCGGGGAACCCCCCCGGTAATGTTAATGGTCACGAGTCTGCGGTTAAGCCCCGCCGCCTTTTGGGCGAGGAGGGCTGTTTTCCCCACAAAATCCTTTTCAAAATCGCAGGCCCAGGATAGTCCCCCTTCCAGGGGGCTTATGGTGGGGGAAATTTCATGGCCGTGGAGGGGCATCCCCGCCTCAAACCGGAGGGAGTCCCGGGCGGCAAGCCCCACGGGCCCCGCCTCGATCCCCGCCTCAGCTGCCTGGGCCAGAAGATATTCCCAGAACTCCCGGGCCCGGGCCGCATCGTAAAAAAGTTCCACCCCGTCTTCGCCGGTGTACCCGGTTCTGCCTATGCGCAGGGGGATCCCCCGGATCTCCCCCCGGCTCATGCTGAACCGGGGCATGGCCGATACCCGGCCCCCGCTGAGGCGATCCATCAATTCCACCGCCCGTTTCCCCTGGAGGGAGATCATATAGGTCTCTTCCGAAATATCCCGGAGCCCTACCCCGGGGGGCAGCCGGGCCCGGAGGTGTTCGATATCGGTTTCCCGGTTACCCGCGTTGACCACCACAAACCAGGTGTCTCCATCTTCCTCGCGGTAGATAAAGAGGTCGTCGATGACCCCCCCGGCTTCGTTGAGGAGCAGGGCGTACCGGGCCTCCTGGGGCTTCATATCCAAAATACGGCTTGAAACCAGGCCGGAGAGGGCCTCCCCTGCCCCGTTCCCGGAGATAATAAGCTGCCCCATGTGGTCGATGTCGAAAAAACCCAGGGAACGGCGGGTCAGCCGGTGTTCTTCCACCGCCCCCAGGGGGTACTGGATGGGCATATCAAATCCCGCAAAGGCCGCAAACCGGGCCCCCGCCGCCTCATGCCAGGGATGTAGTAAGGTTGTCTTCACCGCAGCTCCTCAAGATCACCGGATATTCATAAACAGGGAGATTTTTGCATAAATATACAATAATGTCCACCCAGGTACCCGGTAACATGTAAAAATTTACCGGTTAAAATAAAACTAATGGAATTTAACCACGAAGGCGAAGAAGGGGAGAGAAGATTTAAGAGAGGAGGGAGGAGAGGAATGAGGAAGAATGCCCACTCTTCACTTTTCATTCTTAATGTTCCAACGATGACTGACACCCGTAAGAAACAGGAAAAATAGGATTAACCACGAACGACACGAACATCACGAACTTTTGCTTCGATATTTTGGAATTTATACCTGAATTTTTTTCTTTGTTTGTGGGAAAGCAGGAAAGAACTATCGGTAAAAACGCCAATTTGTCTTTGTTTCTGTTCGTGTGGTTCGTGCGGTTCGTGGTTAAAATCTCTCCTTGCGCCTTTGTGGTGAATTTCAATTCTGTATATGTATATTTAGGCTTTACCAGGTACTAGTTAAACCGAATGTTTACCGGTATGCTGGAAAGAATTATGGGGTTGTTTCAAAAAATCTGAAACCGGCGCTTACCACCGGGAGGTTTTACGTACCGGGGAGTGAGGGTGGTTCAGGTTATCCGGATAGGTTTGTTCCGGAATCTTTTATCAATAGGAATAGCGGATGCTAAAAAAGACCTTTTTTGCCATACTTATGGTGACCTTTGCATTTTTTTCCTGCGGCGCCGGGGGGAATGCCTCCGGCGAGAATAGTGAACCGGACACAACCGTAGAGGAGTCTACGGCGGAGGCGGCGGATACCGATACCAGTTATGCCTTTGGGCTCGTATTGGGTTCGGACCTTAAACAATTCGGCATGCAGTTTGATTACGAGGCCATGGTTCAGGGGATTCAGGAGGCGGTTGAGGGGAAAGAATCCCGGCTCTCCATGGATGATGCCATCGGATTGGTACAAACCGCCTATATGGCCACTGTTACCCGGCAGGCGGAGGAGTCCCGCAAAAAAAATGACCGGTTCCTGGCGGAAAACAGTAAAAAGGAAGGGGTGGTTATCACCGCCAGCGGGCTGCAATTCGAGGTCATTACCGAGGGCCAGGGGAGGAAACCTTCCGCCACCGATGTGGTAACCGTCAACTATGAGGGGACCTTAATCGACGGCACGGTATTTGACAGTTCCTATAGCCGGGGGGAGCCCGCGGAATTTCCCCTGGATCAGGTTATCCCCGGCTGGGCCGAGGGGATACAACTGATGAATGTGGGGAGTGTCTACCGCTTGTATATTCCCTCGTCCCTGGCCTATGGGGAACAGGGCGCCGGTAACATGATCCCCCCCAACTCGGCCCTGATTTTTCAGGTGGAGTTACTTTCTATCGAATAGGGCAGGGTCAGCGCCGGAGGGAGAGATAGGATTTGATGATCCCCTCCAGGGAATTTTCATTTATCCGCACTATCTTCATTTCCCGCTCCACGCTTTCCCGGGAATCCGAGGCGTGGGCGGTGTTGACCATGACATTGCTGCCGAATTCCCGGCGTATGGTGCCGCCCGGCGCTTTAAGGGGATCCGTGGGGCCCAGGACTTCCCGGATTTTTTTGACCGCGTTTTCCCCTTCATAGATGATGATCATACATTTGACGCTGCCCGGGTTGTTTACGTCCTCCGGGGGGCACTTTTCCGGCCTGGTTCCGGACATAAATTCGATGATCTGGGCAAATTGATCCCGGGCGCAGGCTATACCAAAACTATCGGTGAGGCTTTTTTCCGTTTCCCCGCTAAGGGTTACTTCGAATTCTTTTTCCAGAAGTTCCCGGGCCTTTTTGCCGAAGCGGGGGGAGAGTTTTTCTTTTAAAGCCTTCTCCACGGGGCCGTAAAACTCCAGGGCCTCCGCCAGGGAAAAACGGTGGACCTTGATCCCCACGATCCGCAGTCCGGTTCGGGAAAACATATCGATGATGGTTCCCGGCTTTGAGGAGGCGTATTGCCAGTTGTCGGGTTTGATAATCACCAGGGTCTGTTCTATTTTGGAAGGGTCCGGATATTGGATGTTTTTTATGATGTTTTCTTTATCCGGTAAAAAACGGGCAAACAAGGCCAGATCCTTATCGGCCCACTCCTGGGTCCGGGGGGTCATCACCGCCGGTTCAAAATAGGTAACCGTCTGGGGATGCTCCGGGGATACGATAAGATCCGCATAGGTATCCCGAATGGTTTCCCCGCTCAGGGAATCGTCATTTTGATGTTCCGGATAGATATGCCCGCAGATGGCGGTGAGTTTGCTGCAGGGATTCTCCCCCCGAAAGAGGAGGAGCAAGGTGCGGTGTCTTCTTCCCCCCGAGGGGGCCAGATGCTGCTCCACATAATCCGCCAGGAGGCTGACCGTATTGGTGGTGTTCTCTTTCCGTAGGGAGGCGGCATAATCTTTTATAAAGGTCTCGTCGGGGGCGATCATTTGGGCGCCCACCAGTTCCAGATCCAGCTGGGATAATAACCGGGCGAGTACCCCCCCGGTTCTGCTTTTGGCAACGGTATAGGGGGTTACCATAACATAAGAAAGGGCTTGTTCCATAGGGTCTCCATATTGAACCGGCTTTAGAAAAACCTGCGTTTGAAGCCGGTTCAATAATTTTACCCCATGGTACAAAAAAAAGAAAGCAAAATCTATGCGGTGTCAGCAATGCTCAGTTTCAACAAAAGACAGAAAAAACCACGAACCACACAAACCTCACGAACGAAGAAGAGAATTCAGGTATAAATTCCGGGACATCGAAGCAAAAGTTTGTGGTGTTCGAGTGGTTCGTGGTTTTTTATTCTTCCTGGTCGAGTGGTTTGCGGTTAATCTTACGAACCTCACAAACAAATCCGATAAAAAAGTATGGATGGAAATAACAAAATAAATAAAATTCTTTATAAAGATGAGTGTTTTCGTATTCAATCCTGTGTCTTTGAGGTAAATAGAAAATTAGGCAGCGGATTTTTAGAAGCGGTATATCAGGAAGCATTGGAAATTGAGCTGGAGAACGCAAAAATTCCCTATGAAGCACAAAAAATACTCCCCATACAATACGATGGCAGGCTATTAAAGCAGCATTACCAGGCTGATTTTGTTTGTTTCGGGAAAATAATCGTGGAAATCAAGGCGGTAACCAGACTTAGTAATGAGCATAAAGCGCAGATACTCAATTATTTGGCAGTCACGGGGCTGAAATTGGGGTTGTTAATTAATTTTTGTTCCCATCCTAAAGCGGAAATCATAAGAATCATTCGGTGAATCTGTTCGTGGTTAGTTTAAACTGAGGATGTAACCAAGAATTTAACCACGAACCACACCAACCTCACGAACAAAGAGAGAATTCTGGTATAAATTCCGGGGCATCGAAGCAAAAGGTTGTGGTTGATTTAAACCAAGAATTTAACCACGAACCACACCAACCTCACGAACAAAGAGAGAATTCTGGTATAAATTCCGGGACATCGAAGTAGAAGTTCGTGGTGTTCGTGTGGTTCGTGGTTATTTATATTCCTCCTGCTCGAGTGGTTCGTGGTTATTTTAAACTGAGCATTACTGATGCGGCGGAACCACCGGATAAGGCTTGTTTTTAGGGATTTTCGCATTGACAAATCCCTATACTTCTCTACAATAAAGTAATGAAAGAAACAATAATTCGTCCCCTCAAGGGGAAATCTTCTCTTTCGGTACTTTGGTTGATTTCCACCTTTAGTTTGTGTGTGATTTTTGTCCTCGCTTCGGTGCCCGCCGCGGAAGCCCAAGGCCGGGATCAGGAAGCCCGCCGTTATACTTCGGTCATACAGAATGTTTTTGATTTTATCCAGCAACATTACGTGGAAACCGTGGACCCCCAGGTGCTTTTTGAAGGGGCCATGTCCGGCATGTTTAACGCCCTGGGGGACCCTTATTCCGCCTTCCTCCCGGAGAAGGAAATGGCCAGTCTGAACGAGACCACCCAGGGAAGTTTCGGCGGGGTGGGGCTCTATATATCCAAACCCATTGGGGACCAAGCCGGGGGCCCGCCTCCCTATGTGGAGGTGGCTTCTCCCATTGAGGATACCCCGGGATGGCGGGCCGGGATAAGTCCCGGGGATCTCATCATCAAGATCAACGATGAATCTACGGACGTATTGACCATGGACGAAGTGCTGGCCCGGCTCCGGGGTACGCCGGGGGTAGCGGTCAACCTCATCATCCGCCGAGGGGCAAAGCTCGAATTCCCCGTAACCCTTATCCGGGCGGTTATTGAGGTGCCCACGGTGAAATACGCCATGATTGGGGATATCGGCTATGTACGGATCATCACCTTTACCCCCATGACCGTGGAACGGACCCGGGAAGCGCTGGAGCATTTTAAGACCGAAAACGCCCGGAGTTTGGTGGTGGACCTCAGGAACAACTACGGAGGCCTCCTCCAGTCCGCGGTAGGGGTCTGCGACCTCTTTTTGGACGGCGGGGTAGTGGTATCTACCCGGTCCCGGATCCCCGGGGAAAACGCCGTGTTTAATGCCCGGAAGGCCACGGCAATACCCACCGCCATGCCCATCGTGACCCTGATCAACCGGGGATCTGCTTCGGCCTCGGAAATCGTGGCGGGGGCCCTGAAAGACCGGGGCCGGGCCTACCTGGTGGGGGAAAAATCCTTTGGGAAGGGGTCGGTTCAGCAGGTATATCCCCTGGAAAAGGCGGGATTCAAGATAACCACCGCCCGGTATTATACCCCCAGTGAGGTGAATATCGATCAAATCGGTATACCCCCGGACCGGGAGATACTGTTTCCGGAATTTTCCGACGCCGAGGCGGAAAAACTCAACGCCCTGATCACGGAAAACCGGATCCCCGCCTTTGTGGAGGCCAATCCCCAGGCGGCCTCCGCGGCGGTGGAGGCCTTTGTCCGCCAACTAAACCAAGAATATCAGCTGGACCTGGCCCTGCTGCGCCGGCTGGTGAGGAATGAGCAAAACCGGACCCTCATAGCGCCGGTCTATGATCTGGAATACGACGTGCAGCTTCAGGAAGCGGTAAACATCCTGCGGAACGGAGACTATGGCCGGCTCATGCAGACCACTAAAACCTTAAAGGACCTGCAGAACGAGGCGATTACGGAGGATGCCCGGGCTTCGTAATGCCGGCGTTTTTTCGGCATGAAGCAATTTATATTGCCTGCCCCCCCGGATAAGCAGGGGAAGGTTTGTTTGTCCGGGGAAGATTACCATTATTTGGTGAACGTCAGGCGCCTGGCCCCGGGGGATGCCTTTGATGTCCGGCTCCCCTCGGGGGAAGCGGCCCTGGTCCGGGTATGTTCCGTGGAAAAGGGCCGCCTTATGGGGGTGTGTATGCCCCGGCCGGGGGCCCCGGAAGCAGGGGACGCCCCGGAAGGGCCTTCCCTGCCGGTCATCGTCCTTTTTCAAGCCCTGCCTAAGGGTTCCAAAATGGATCTCATCGTCCGGCAGGCCGCCGAAGGGGGGCTGCATGAGGTGGTTCCCTTTTCTTCGGATTTTACCGTTCCCCGCATAGGGGAACGGGGGGAAGAAAGGCGGGAACGCTGGCAGCGGATCGTTAAAGCGGCCCTGCAGCAGAGCAATTCCCCGGTTGCTACGGTGGTCAGGCCCCCCTGTACCGCCGATGCCCTGGGCCGGTATTGGCAAAACCTGCGGGACCACTATCCCCGGGCCCTGGGACTGCTGCTTCATCAGGACCCCCTTGCCAAGGAGACCCTCCATGACTATCTTAGTAGGGACCCCGAATTGGTTGCATTGGCGGTGGGTCCCGAAGGGGGGTTTTCCCCTGATGAGGCGGCCCGGTTCCTTGCCCTTGGATTTAAACCCATCGTTATCGGAAACACCATTTTCAGGGTTGAAACCGCAGCCCTATATGCCTCGGCGGCGGTACGTACTATTCTTTTGGAGAGAGCCTCGTGGACACTAAAAGTTCCCAACCCGCTATAGAACGGATCAACCTGTTGAAAGTCCCCCTGGACATAGTCCCCGAGGACCAGATAGCGGATGTAATTTATCATCATATAAAATCCGGCAGGGGGGGAAATATCGTCTTACTCTCCCTGGTGGATTTGCTCCGGGCCCGGAGGAGCGGGGAATACCGTTCCTTTGTATTGGGGGCGGCCCTGGTTATTCCTATCTCAAAAAGCCTTATCCGGGGCGCCCACTTTTTAACCGGCAGGACCCCGGTACGGTATATGCCCTTTGATTTTGTTATCAGCCTGCTCACGGCCCTGGAGGCCCGGGAATACTCCCTGTACCTTTTGGGCGGAAAACCGCGGATCCTCAAAACAACGGAGAAGAATATCCGTCAGACCTTCCCCAAACTCCGGGTGGTCGGCCGCTACCGGGGTTCATTTAAGCGGAACGAGGAGGGGGTTCTGCTGCAGGCCATACGAAAGGCGTCCCCTTCCCTGCTCCTGGTGGGCAAGGGGGTGCACGGCGGGGAACGCTGGATCGCCCGGAACAATGCCATGCTCAATCCCGGCCTGCGTTTATGGTGCAGTGACCTTTTTGAGGTCTTCGCCGAACGGAAAAAACGCCCCTCCCGGGCGGTCTTTGACCGGGGTCTTGAGGGGATAGGCTATTGTTTTCAAAATCCCCTGCGTTTTTTCAGAATTTTCCCCTATTTTTATTACAAGCTGCTCCTCTTGGTATACCGCTTGTTTAAGCGGTAAACGGCAGCACAGAGCGTACTATGTTTAGTTTAATACCCGGATTTAATTCGAGAATGGTACCAATTGAATTTGGCTGATATACGAAAAATGGGTGTCAAAGGTCGCTACCGATAGGCCATAAAAGTGGGCGGTGGCGGCTATCCAAAGGTCATTTTCCGGTATCTTTTTTCCTTTCTTTTCCAATTCGGACTTAATATGAGCATAAGAGAGGGTTATGTTGTCGTCATCCAATGAGAGCATTTCGAATTTTGAAAGTGTATTTCTGAATAATTCCATATTGGCTTCACACCTTAGTGACTTGTAAGCCCCAAAATACAATTCCCCTCGTATAATTGGGGAGACATACGCTTTCTTAACTTTTTGTAGTAAGCTGATGGCCTCGGGATCGTTATGGAGCATTTTTATGATTACATTGGTGTCAATAATGCTACCATTCATTTTCATCGATCGTTTCGGTTGAATTGAGTATGGCGGTAATTTCCCGGTAATCTTCATCGGAAAGAGAGCCGGCAAATTGGAGGTAGTCCCGGTTTCCGGTTTCTTCAACGGTTTCGTCCAGGACGGTTACTATGGCCGCCTGATTTCTGGCGGCATGTACCGGGGATATGGGGACAAAGGCTTTTCCATCATAATAGGCTTTTACGGCTGTCATGGGGCGGCCTCCTGATAGTAACGTTAACAGATGGGGCGGGAAAAATCCAGTGCAATTTGGTGCCTGGCACCGAAAAATCCGGTTTTATCGTTTTTTTACCTTTTTTTTTAAAAAAATTTTTCGAAAAACGAGACGTTTTACCCTTACGGGTGATATATTCTTAAGTAAGCCCCCTTTGAATATGAAAGGGATGTCCGGCAGCCTGGCTTCCGGAGCTTTTTTGGAGGGTCGCTATAAAGAGGGACCCCAGGGCAGTGCTTTCTTCGACAATTACGCTGCCGCCGGGGTCTGCATTATGCAAAGATAATTTTAGTCCATGCCGACCGAAATTACAATGCATAGTTCCTCTTTATAAAACCCGGCGCCTGACAGCGCTGGGGGCCGCTTGGGATCTGATCCCGAGTGCATATTTATTGAGGAGGACTCTATGTATAAAAAGAGTCTGATTTTTGAAATTTCGGCCTTGGTATTACTGGCCCTGTTCGCGTTGGTTGGGTGTCCGAATCCTTCTTCCGGGACCCACGGTCCAACGCCCCCAGCAGCGGGTAGTGTCGTCTATCCCCCGTCGACGGTCTTTATGGATGATTTTAGCAGGTTTCAGAATTTGCTGAATGCCCCTTCTAAAGAAACCAACGACGTGACATATATTGCCTACCGGGGGACTATTGATGACACGGTCACCGTCCCCGGGGGGAAGACCGTTTATTTGAACGGTAGTCCTATTAAGCTCAACGGTAATCACCACATTATCGTATCGCCGGGGGCTAAACTCGTGCTGGAGAGCGATGTAACTACCGCCGATGACGGCAGGCTCCTGGTAAATGGCACGGTGGAGGTCTACGGGAAGCTTACGGTTACCAGTACCACTGCAAACGACCCCGCCCTGCAGGTGGCCCATTACTTCTATGCGGATGGAACCATTAACGGGCGGGGTACGGTTATTGGAACCCCGCAGGTATCGGTAATGCCCTCCGGGACCCTGAGCCTTACGGCGCGGGATATAGCGAATCAATCTACCACCGACCGGTTCACCCCGGCCCAGGCCTGGGCCGCCGCGGGACAGGGCAACCTGGAAATAACCGGTACCCTTACTCCTGCCTATACGGTGAATTTGCTGCTTGCAGGGGTTGGGCTGCCCTCGGCAGACCGTACCTATACCGTCAGCACCCAGGGCGGCGGAGTATTACCTTCGCTCATCCCCAAGGGGGCAATTATTACCGCCGATGGGGTGATAGAGGACGCCGATAACCATATCCTCACCGTAAACGGCAGCCTTACGGCAACCAATGCGGCCTCGACCTTTAAGGATATTGAGACCTTGACCGTAAACGGCAAGCTTATCGCAAACGCCGCAAGCTTTGAAAATGTCACCACCCTGGTCGTGTCCAGTGTGGACAGCGACGGCCTTGCCAACCGGGCGTCCACCGCACCGAGTACCGTCTGGAACGGAAGCTATCTTGGCGCGGACAGCGCCACCTTAGAAAGGGCAACGAAAATCACCATCGGAGACTACGGTGAGTTTCAATCGGATAGTACGGCTATTCACCTTCCCGAGGGGGCGAAGATCACCCTGGGACGGAGCGCGATCTTTACCTCCGGGGGTACCACCAACAACAGCTTTGATAATCTTACCAGCCTTTTCATCGGTCCGGTATCCAAGGTCAACATCGCTTCCCCTGCCCTTACCTTTAAATCGCTGAAAACCCTCACCCTGCAAAACAGCGCGAGCCTGGTGGCGGCCGAGGGCAATATGGTAACCTTCCTGGTTGAAGCCACCCCCTCTACTCCCCCTAAAAAGACCGAGGTACGCCTGGGCTTAAACGTGTTCTATAAGGTGGGGGTATCCCCCACGGCGAAGGTGGACGTGGCGGTAGCCAATGATGCCAGCATCATCAAAGGGAGTACCATTGTCCTCAATGAGGGGAGTACCCTTACCGTGGCGGCGGGCAAGACCCTGACCGTAGAAGGGGGGGCGTCCATTGACTTTAGAAACCTGGGTACAAGCGCTCCGGCCAGCGCTGAAGCGGCGCCTATTCAGATAAACGGCGCCATCGAACTTACGGGAAACGGCAGCCTGGTCGGTCCACACCCTTCGCTCTTTCAGGCCAACTCTCCGGATATTTACAAGTTTATCGCCTTTGGCGCCAAGGGTAAAGTCCGGTTGAATCATGGTACCAGCTACACCTTTCTCGTGGTTCCCCCGGCCATTCCCAATCCCAATCCCAATCCCGCCCACGCTCCTTTCCCCTACATAGGAAGCGACCCTATTAGTGCCTACCGATGGAGCAGCGCCAATGACGGCGCCCAAATTATCTTAGACGCGGCAGGTTTAACCATCCGGGATGATAACAGCGGCAACCTGGCGGTAATTACGATTTCGGGTCCCGGCGCTTCTATAGAAAAAGAGCACACCCTGACCCTGGATCCGAATGTAGAACTCCGTCTTACCAATGATAAAGGGCTCCTATTTGCCGGGGACACCGGCGGCGGCGCACGGCTTAAAGGTCCGGGCGCCGTGGTCGCGGGTACCACCAGGATTACCGGCGGTTCCAGCGGCTGGCGGGTATTTGGCTCGGAGCCCATTGGTATCCTCCAGGCTACCCCGACTACCTCGTCTATTGAGAACCGCGGCAGTGGAAGCTCCACGGTCTTTAGGGCCATGGGCCAGAGCGCGATCATCCGGCAGGGGGTAGGCAGCGGTAACGCATTGACGATTGCGGCGAATACCGTGGTTGACCTGGGCGGAACCTCCACCAGCCCCGGGGGCAGCATCGTGCTGAAATCCGGTTCCAATCCCGGTAAGCTTGCCTTTGCCGGGGCGGTTACCGCCAAAGTACTGCTTGGCGTGGGGACCGGCGGTACGGCTGCCTCCGGAAATCTTACGACGATAACTATTGGCGGCGAAACGGTAATCAATAACGGCCTTACCACCGGGGACTTTGTCCTGCTGGACAGAAAGCTTGTGGAATTAGGCGGCGCAAACCGGGGCGCGGGCAATGGTATAAACGCCAGTAACACCGTGGGTAATGATGTTACGATTGTCAGTAACGCGGCATTTACCAACCAATAGCCTTTTCTACCGATGTTTTTAAATCTGGGCCGGGGACTGTACACCCCGGCCCAGGTTTTATCCCCCCCCGGTCCTGCCCAGGCAGCGCCTATACTTAGATTTCATTAAACGTTCTGGCTGCAACCGAAGGGAGGGCCGAGGGGCCGTAGGCCCCGTAGCGGTTACAGACCTGTTATGTGCAGTTGCACTTTTTTTCAATATATTCTTTTATTTCATCTATCTTTTCAATTTCATTTAATAATTCTTGTATCGATGTTTTTGTTATATTCCATATCCTCTCTGCCAATATTTCTCCATAATCATGTGCCAATTTATTTCTTAATCCAATAATCTTTCCCCACGGTATATTTACCAATGCATCTTGCGTTTCTTTACTTATTTTATTTGCGGCTTGCCCAATAATTTCCAACTGCCTTTCTACAGCCAATTTACGCATTTTGTCTTTTTCAAAATCAATGAGAAATATTGAACCCGTGAATTCATTTATATCCAGAATACAATCAACAATGTCAATTATATAGGATAAATCTCTTTCATTAAGCGGCATAAATTATTTCCCTGGTCGATAATATTTTATTTTTCCGTATGGGATTTTTTAATGCCTCTTTCTCTACAATATCCACTTCCCTATTTAAAATTTTAGAAAATTCATTTTCCAAATCAATAATATCAAATAAAGTTATATTTGATTTTTCATAAAATGAGACCAGAATATCTATATCACTGTTTTGGTTAAAATCATCACGGAGTGATGAGCCAAATATTGATAATTCGTTTATATAATACTTTTTACAGATGGCAACAATTTCATCATAATTGAGAGAAATGCCATTTTTCTGCAATTTTTCCATGGTATTCATATACTAATTCCTATTTCATATTATACATATCAATAATTTTATTACAACTCCTTTTTACCTATCCATGTATGATTTTTTATACATTATGTCTTAGCGCAATTGCACATAACATATACTATTAGACGGTAACATCTAAAAGCGGCAAATAAGAACTAATGGAATTTAACCACGAAGGCGAATAAGGCGAAGAAGTAAGAGAAAGGAAATAATTAAGAGGGAAAATGAAGAGTAAAAAACTGTCATTCTTAATTCTCCTTTCCTCCTTCTTCGCCTTCTGCGCCTTTGTGGTTATTTTCTTTAGTATAGTTTTAGCTGTTACAGGGTACTATATTAAAAAAACGCATGGTATATCAAAATATAGTATAAAATAGCATAATAACACATAATATAGTACTATACCGCATAAAACGACAGAGAAAAAACAGCATCCCGGCCGCGCCGAACCGATATTGACGAATTTTTGCATTTTTTTTAAATTTTTTTCAAAAAAACGAGATTTTTGGAACAAAACGTGATATAATAGTGTGTAGATAATAATGGAAACGGGCCTTGGCCCAGGTCAGGAAAAAATAAAAGGAGGAAGCCATGACATACGATACCATTCTCTCTTTACGCCCAATTCCTCCCTCCTCTTTATTTTCCATTATTCATTCTCAATTTTCAATTTCTTACCCCCCCCCCCCCCCCCCCCCCCAACCCCCCCCCCCAAGGGGGGGGAAAAAAGTTTTTTTTTT
>NZ_JAJQRC010000024.1:0-41624 GCF_046533115.1 Treponema sp. TIM-1 | reverse complement strand
AGCGCTGAACTCGGAGCAGGAATTGAACGAGCTCAGGACAGCCTTGAAGCAAGCCGAGACCTCCTTGATGAGCTTGGAACAATCCTGGGCAACCTACAGGACCGGAGTGGAACTGCGGATAGCCAGCCTTGAACGCCAAACCCGCATCTACAAATACGGCTTTATCGCCGGCCTCATCCTGGCCCTTGGGGGATGGACTACCTTTGCGGTGACCCGGTAGGACACATAATTAAGAATTAAGAGGGGTAACCACGAACCACACGAACCACACGAACGAAGAGGGGAGAAAGGAATTAAGAGGGGTAACCACGAACCAACACGAACGAAGAGAGGAGAAGAGTTAGGAATGAGGAGTTAGGAGAGAAAGAGACAGCCATATTTTTTGTATAAATGGCCTCTTCTGAAATTTAACCTCAAAGGCACATAAGGCCTCTTACCCCCCATGCCGGCGAAGCCCGGCGGGAATTACAAAATAGTCGTAAAGCCCCCCCACATTCAGTCGGAAACCCCGCTTACCCCCCCGCCAGTTTAGGTCTGTGCCGGCGAAGCCCGGCGGGGAATTACGCCCCGCCCGCGTCTCTGGAATTCCCCGCGGTAACAGACCGTTTACGGGCTGTGGACGCGGACTCTACAGGTCAGCGGGCGGGGCGTAATTCCCCGCCGGGCTTGCCGAGCCCAGCCCTAAACTCCCGGCCAGGGAAATAAAAAGCGGCACAGCCTGAGCCGCGCCGCTTAATTTTTACCTGGTATTTTTACCTTGTGTTTTTATCTGTCCCCGCTGGTCTTAGCCAATCGCCACTGACCCGGTTTCGCCGGTTCTGATCCTGATACATTCCTCAATGGGAAGCACGAAGATCTTGCCGTCCCCAATTTCGCCGCTCCGGGCGCCCCGGATAATAGCGTCGATGGTGGGTTTCACAAAGTTATCGTTTACCGCAATTTCCACCCGGACTTTTTTCAACAGGTTCACTTCAATCTCAACGCCCCGGTATTGTTCGGTATAACCCTTTTGCTGACCGCACCCCATGGCGTTGGTTACCGAAATCTTGTAAACTTCGGCCTTATAAAGTTCCTGTTTAACCTCATTCAACACATGAGGCTGGATATACGCAATAATCAGTTTCATGTTCTGCCTCCTTACATGTTGCTAAATATCTGGAAACCTGTATAGGCTTCGGCCTTGTGCTCGCTTATATCGAGACCCACCAGCTCTTCCTTGGGACTGACCCGCAGACCCGTAATAGCCTTGATCACTAAAAAGAGGATAAGGCTCGTAAGGGCCGCCCAGGCGCCAACCGAGATAATTCCCAGGGCCTGAACCCCAAGCTGACCGAATCCGCCGCCGTGGAGCAGCCCCACCGCGGTACCTTCCACATTACCCCAGATACCGACCGCCAGGGTCCCCCAGATACCGCAGGTAAGGTGTACCGAGGAAGCGCCCACGGGATCGTCGATTTTGAGGACCTTGTCGATAAATTCCACCGAAAGGACCACCAGCACCCCGCCGATAAGGCCGATGACAATAGAAGCGCCGGGAGAAACCACTCCGCAGGGGGCGGTAATGGCCACCAGACCCGCCAGGGCGCCGTTCATGGTCATGGAGGCGTCGGGCTTTTTGAACCAGAGCCAGGAGAAGATCAGGGCGCCGATAGCTCCGGCGGATGCCGCCAGGGTGGTGGTAACGCAGACCCGGGCAATATCAGGACTGGTTCCCGAAAGGGTGGAAGCCCCGTTAAACCCGTACCAGCCGAACCAGAGGAGGAATACCCCCAGCATGGCCAGGGGGATATTGTGTCCCGGGAAGGCTCTGATCGCTATGACCCCGTCCGGTCCCTTGACGTATTTCCCCTGCCGGGGACCGAGGACCAAGGCGCCCATCAGCGCCGCCCAGCCGCCTACGGAGTGGACCACCGTGGAACCGGCAAAATCGTGGAACCCAAGATTCGCCAGCCAGCCGCCGCCCCAGATCCAGTGCCCGGAGATGGGATAGATTATCGCCGAGATGAAACAGGTGTAGATCAAATAGGATTTAAACTGGGTCCGTTCCGCCATGGCCCCGGACACAATGGTTGCCGCCGTAGCCGCGAAAACCACCTGGAAAAACCAGTCCCGGTAAAAAGAGGGATCCCCCATGGGGCCCTTGAAGAAATCGGAAGTACCGATAAGGCCTCCCAGGGCGTCGGTCCCGTACATGAACCCCCAGCCGATTGCCCAGTACACAATGGCGCCGAAGCAGAAGTCCATCAGGTTCTTCATGACGATATTGGTAGCGTTTTTTGCCCGGGTCAGGCCGGTTTCTACCATAGCAAAACCCGCCTGCATGATAAATACCAGGGATGCCCCCAGGAATAACCAGACCATATCCATGGCGTCATTTAGAGAAAACTCTTCCTGAGCAAAAAGGGTCCCCCCCACACACAGAAGAATGATCGCCAAAACAACAATTTTCTTTCGCACTTTTCTGTCCTCCTCAATAAGTTGTTTCAATGTATCTAGCAGAAACCGTGCCAAGTATGCTGATAAAACAGCGTTTTTTTTTCAGGAGGGAAAAAAACAGCGGTTTTTTATTGATTTTGGCGGAAAAAAGGAACCGGAAGGGGAAACAGCCGGATTTTGAGTAGGGAATTCACGTTTTGGTTTCCCCCAAGCGGTTGCAACGGGCCTGATTTTGAAGCCGGATCCCCCGGCTTTTCATTTTTCAGCAAAAATGGGCGAAAATTTCCTACAGAAATGTAGGCCGAAAATGGCATTCCTACATTTTTGTATTTCTATAGAGGTGCCAGTTTATCCCATAGTGGTGAACCCGCAGTCCCATCTGCCGGTCGGTGATGCCCAACTGACGGGCCGCGGCAGCCATAGTGCCCCCGTTGATCTTCAATGCCTCCACGATAAGCTCCTTTTCAAGCCGGGAGAGGGCCGCCTCCAGGGTGGTGGTCGGCTCCGTATGGGTCGAAACCGCGGATTGCAGGCTGGGGGGAAGGTTATAGGAGTGGATCACCATGTCCGTGGAGAGGATCACCGCCCGCTCAATGCAGTTCTCCAGTTCCCGGACATTTCCGGGCCAGGAATAACTGGTTAAAAGGTCGATGGCGGGGGTCGAGATCCGTTTGATGAGTTTACCGTTTTTCTCGGCGTATTTTTCCGCGAAGTGATCCGCCAGCAGGACAATGTCGCTTTTCCGCTCCCGCAACGGGGGTATATGCAGGGGAAAAACATTGAGCCGGTAATAGAGGTCTTCCCGGAACTGGCCCGCGGCCACCGCCCCCTCCAAATTCCGGTTGGTCGCGGCGATAAGCCGGACATCCACCTTGATGGTGGATACCCCCCCCACCCGTTCCAGCTCCCGCTCCTGCAGCACCCTGAGGAGTTTTACCTGTATCCGGGGGGAGAGTTCCCCGATTTCGTCCAGAAAAATGGTCCCCCGGTGGGCAAGCTCGAACCGGCCCTTGCGCTGGCTCACCGCCCCGGTAAAGGCCCCTTTTTCGTGGCCAAAAAGCTCGCTTTCGATGATCGATTCGGGAAGGGCCGCGCAGTTGATCTTGATCAGGACCTCCCCGGCCCGCTTGGAAAGCCGGTGCAGCTCCGCGGCCACCAGTTCCTTGCCGGTACCGCTTTCCCCGGTGATAAGCACCGTGGCGTCGCTGGGCGCCACCTGGGTAAGCATCTCGTGGAGGCTCCGCATCTTTTTGCTGGTACCGATGATGGCGCTCCCCGGCGCGATCCGCCCCCCGGAGATCTTCGCCCCCCGTTCCTCGCCGGGAACGTCAAAGGATTCCTTCACCCGGATCCGGAACTGTTCTTCCAGGATCCGTTCCCGGAGTTTGGCGCTGTCCGCTATGATGGCGGAAACCTGCTCCAAAAAGGACCGGTCCCCGGCCATCTGGTCTTCGGGATGATCCCCCCGGATGCGGCGTTCCGCGCTGAGGGTGCCGATAATGCTGCCCCCGGAACGGATAGGCACACAATAATAGGTAAGTCCCGCCAGATCATCCTTGGTCCGGCTCTTTGCCCGGTTGAGGAAATGGCTGTCCTTGGAAAGATCCGGCACGGTGATCGCGATCCCCGACTCAAAAACCCGGCCCACCAGCCCCTCTCCCAGACGATAGATCCCCCGGGCCTTTTCCTCCTGGGTAAGCCCATAGGCCTCTTCAATCTTCAGCAGCCCGCTGCCCCGATCCAGCAGGGTAACCATGCCCCAGCTCAGTCCCGCCCGTATGTCCAGCAGGCTCAAAACAGGCCCCAGGGCGCTTCGGAGCTCCACATGCTTATCCAGGGTCCGGGCAATATCAAACAGCAGCTCCAATTCCGTCTGCTTCTGATCCCGCGGGACCGTCTCAACCGTCAGAGATTCCATAGCGCTATGATATTACATTTATGTAGGTTTTTCCAGTCCTTTGTTGAGACTGAGCATTGCCGCCCCAGTCGTCATTACCATTGTCAATCCGCTCAAAAGCCGATATACTCATCATAAGGAGTATGGCGGTAAGCTCAAACCATGACCCTTGACGAAAAACTTACCTTATCAAATAAGGCTCTCGCCTTAAAAGAAGCCGGAGATAATGTCGGGTATGAACGCCTGATGAATACGCTCCCCATGCCTCCGTATCTTGTTAAAATAGCGAAAGAGAAAATAGGGCTTGATTTTGTTCTAAACAGCGGCTGGAATTTGTCGGAAGCAGAGGCGGTATTTGGATCAGATTGGCTTAGTAAATAGTATTTTCCGGGCAGCCGCAAACATAGATGTAGGCCGCAAGGGCTTTGCTATCAGGGGAAAGGAGCAAGAGGGGCGAATTTCCTACGAGAAAGGCATCATTGCGGCATTATCGGCCTTCGAGGAAGCCCAAATCACCGTGGACCCCCAAACCCTTATCCTTGCCGAGTATACTTTCCTATCCCAGGAACTCCAATTTTGCGGCGAAACCGACAAAGACACCCTCAGCAGTCTTACCCAAGCCATTCAGAGCTTTGACGATGCCTTCCTTGCCCTCCAAGCGGTCGAGGAGTCAGGGTATAAAACCGCAGATAAAGCCTTTCCCCATAGAGGAACATACCGCATAAGCGGCTTCCCCAAGGATTCTTTTCATATTGCCTGTATCGCCCACAAAACCCGGCTGCGAAACATACTTCGCGCCCCCGGCATAGACTCCATAGAAAAAACCCTGCTCAAACAACGGTTTGCCAACATGACCGCCGCCCAGGGCGGGTATATTAAGAAGCAGAAGAAAGCGCTGGCCATCTAAAAAATAAAACGTAATTTATATATGCTGGCCCTAAGCGAGCGGCTTTCCCAAAACCCGGTGGATTCGGGAAAGCCGCAGGGTTGACCCTAACAGGAATCGAACCTGTATAGTCGGTTTAGAAGACCGGGGCTCTATCCATTGAGCTATAGGGCCTTATTTTAAGGCAGGGGCCTTGTTTCCGCCCTTGCAATTAAGCGAAATTCATGTAGAATAATACAAAACATATACAATATAGGCAATAGAGACCTATGCCTGGTCCATAGGGGTTGGTTCATAAATGGAGGGGACTATGAGAAAACAGTGGCTGCCGGCTTTTATCCTTTTGCTCTTTTCGGGATGCGTTACAAATCCTCTGACGGGGAAAAGTACCATGGCCCTGGTTAGTAATAATGAGCTGCTCGCGTCTTCTTTCCAGCAATACGATGAATTCCTCAAGGAAAATACCGTTGTATCCGGGACGGCCGAGGCGCGGCTCGTGGAACAGGTGGGGGCCAGGATCCGGGGGGCCGCGGAAAAATGGCTTGCCTCGGAGGGCCGGGGTGATTATCTTAGTGATTATCAGTGGGAATATAAATTGATCTTGGAAGATACGGTTAATGCCTGGTGTATGCCCGGGGGAAAGATTGTGGTGTATACGGGGATACTCCCCATAACCCTGACCGAAGCGGGGTTGGCTACGGTTATGGGCCATGAGGTAGCCCATGCCCTGCTCAACCACGGCCAGCAGCGCATGAGCGCCGGGGTACTCCAGGAGCTTGGAGCGGTGGGCCTTAGTATCGTGACTTCTGAAAAAAGCCCCCAAACCCAGCAGCTTGCCATGACCGCCTATGGGGCGGGGTCCGAACTTTTCGGCGTCCTGCCCTTCAGCCGAAGCCATGAAAGCGAAGCTGACCATATTGGGCTTATCCTCATGGCCATCGCCGGGTATGATCCGGAGGAATCCGTCCCCTTTTGGGAACGGATGAGCTCCCAGTCCGGGGGGAATCCCCCTGAATTTCTCAGCACCCACCCCTCGGATACCCGTCGTATCGGGGATCTTCGAAGGTGGATCCCTGAGGCAAAGGAGAAGGCCCGTTTGTTGGGGTCATAAGACACGGTATGTTTGAATATAAAACCCATGGGACCTGTTCCACCAAAATACGGTTTGACCTGCAGGACAACCGGATCCATTCCCTTTCATTCGAAGACGGCTGCGATGGAAACTTAAAAGCTCTCGGCATTTTGGTGGAGGGTATGGAGGCCGAAGAACTGATAAAACGCCTAAAAGGGGTCCGCTGCGGCCGCCGGGAAACCTCCTGCGCCGACCAACTGGCCCGGGCAGTGGCTCAAGCCGTCAAAAATCACTAATGTGAAGGCCGTCCCGCCTAACAAATTCTTCATTCGAAAGTTTGGACTAAAAATGCGGATAAAATCACGAACCGCACGGACAGGGGGAATAATTAACCACGAACCGCACGAACACCACGAACAAAGAGGAAGATCGGGATGAGGGAGGAGTTAGAAGTGAGGAATTATGAAAGGTGGTATCGGGTACGGTTTAGATGATTCATTACGAGTAAAAAAACATGACTTTCAAATGAAAAGTTCGTGAGGTTCGTGTGGTTCGTGGTTAAATTTCTTCGCCTTCATGGTTAAATTCTCAGCTTAAATTAACCAGGAACTTTTACTTCGATATCCCTGAATTCTCTTCCCTGTTCGTGAGGTTCGTGTGGTTTGTGGTTAAATTTCTTCGCCTTCTTTCAGCGAACGCAAAAAGAACGCCGCCGGCTCCCAGGCCCGGTCCCCGTATCCGCCGGCCATGATCCAGGCCGAAGGAATAGACCGGGCCCGCAAAAAGGTATAGATCGACCAATCCCGGGCAACACACTGGTCCAGGGTTAATTTGAGGAGGGCGCTGGAGGGGAGGCCGTCGTGTTCATAGGGATCGGCCCCATCCACCACGATGGCCAGGTCCGGTTTTTGGCCGCCGGAGAGCTTTTCCAGCTTATCAAGCCCCTGTTCAAGTTCCGGTATATAGGCCGCCTCATCCCCCGCGGCCAGGGGAATTTCCACATCCGAGGGGAGTAAAGGAGCCCGACCCGGAAGGGCCCCCCGGAGGGTTTCCTCGTCCAGGGGCCAGCCCGCAGCCATTTGGACCGAAAGGGTGAGGATCTCCCCCCGGTCCTTGCCGGATTCCAGGCCCAGTTCCCCCCGTGCCCGGGAAAACGACACCAGCTCCGCGGTGCCGCAGCCCTTATGGGCGTCCACGTCCACTACCCAGATAAGCCGGGCAAGGCCCTCGGCGTGAAGTTTCCGGGCGGCGATCACGATATCGTTGACCAGGCAGAACCCCGCCCCCGAGTCGTACCGGGCGTGGTGCATGCCGCCCCCCAGGTAATAGCAGAACCCCGGCGCCCCGGCCGGGTCCGGCCGTCCTATGGCCAGCCGGCAGGCCAGGTACGTTCCCCCCACCTGGTTCAGGATGGTTTCAAAAAGACCGGTAAGGGGTTTTACCGCCCGGTCCGGCTCATACCGGTGGGGCCTGCCCTGGGAATCGATAAGCTCGTAGGCGTTTAAGAGGGCCCCCAAGAGCCCTGCGCCGTAAAGGCCGGTAATAAATTCCCCCTGATGAACCCGTTCCAGATCCCGCCGGTCCAGGCCAGGGCAGCCCCCAAGCCCCTTCATTGCCGGCAGGCCCCGGGCCCCGGGAATATCCAGGACCGGGCCGGGAAAACCGGAAAAGGCCCCTCCATCGCCGCCCTCCAGAAATTCCACCACCCGTCCGGCCCGATCCGGCGCAATGGGCAGCATGATGCCGTAATCCTGAAAATTCATGGTAAGGGCAGGATCGTAGAGAATCACCGGAGCCTCCTTTCCTGCCAGTATAGCCCGATCACGGCAAAACTCCAAGGACCGTATATTCCCGGACAGGGGAATAATTAACTCATGTTACGCAGGAAGAATAGGATTAACCACGAACGACACGAACACCACGAACTTTTACTTCGATATTCCGGAATTAATCCTTGAATTCTTTTCTTTGTTCGTGAGGTTTGTGTGGTTCGTGGTTAAATTTCTTCTTCGTGGTTAAATTCTTCGTCTTCTGTGCCTTTGAGCTTAATCCTATGCTTCATTTTTTAACCAATAGCAAGGATCTACTAAAAAAAAGCGAAAAATTATACAAATTTTCAAAAAAAAACGCCAAAAACCTTGACATTACAAAAAAAAGTATAATAATTACAAATGAAAGCAACATTTTGAGGAGTACGGGATAAGAAGTAAGCAATTTTGTTAAGAGGGCCGCTAGATGAAAAAATATATATTTATGATGATCCCGTTGGTTTTTGTCGCTTGTACTAGCCCAATGCTTAAATGGATTGAAACCCCCGGTGGTGAAGGCTCCGGTGCGGGGGGGGGGGGGGGTAGTAGTGGCGGCGGCGGTAGCAGCAGTGGAGGTCCTCCTTCACTGGTTGCGTTGGACTCCGATAAGGAGATAACCGCTTTTTCTTTTGGTTTGCCGCCGGCTGACGAACTGGTTTCGATACGGCTTGATTTGAATACGGCCGGATATACCCCTATCAAGGCCATCGTACCCGCCGGTACCGATGTTCATAATTTTACCCCAACAATAAGTTTTAACGGCAAGACCTTGAGCCCCCCATCCGGGGCGCAGAAGGATTTTTCAAGCCCCGTGGAGTATACGGTTACTGCGGCGGATGGTTCAACCCGGAAATATGTGGTAGAAGTCTCGGTAAAAACTCCGCAATCCGCCGAGATTGTGTGGTTCGATCTGGAGCTTCCCAATAGACCCAACAGCCCCGCGGAAGGGGTGGTAAACCAGCCTCCCGCGGCCGGCATACCCGGGGAAATAATCGTCCATGTGCCCAGCGGGACGAGCCTGACAAAGCTCCGGGCAAAAATAGCGGAAACCGGTAAATCTGTTTCGGATGATCAAGGTAATAGTGATTCGAAAATAGCGGCGGAATTAACCAGCAATTTTTCCAACCCCGTGATCTATACGGTAACTTCGGCGGACAACAGTACCACCAAGGAGTACCAGGTGACGGTCATCGTGGATAAGTCCGATGTAAAGGAGATAACGGCTTTTTCCTTTGCGGGATATGAAAATTCAGGGCAGGTGATGATAAGCGCGGCTCCCCAGAATGGGAAGATCCCCATTGTGGCGACGGTCCCCGCTACGGCATCTTTGACCTTAACCCCAAAAGTCACCTATAAGGGGGCCGCGATTATTGGCGCCGCTATCTCGGATATCCGTCCCACCACCGATTTTAGTACTCCCCGTCTTATAAATGGCGCCAGTACGGTTGAGTTTACCGGTCCCCAAACCTATACGGTCACGGCGGAAGACGGCAGTACCAAGGATTATGAGGTAACGGTCTACTTGGGCACCGTGAACACCCCGGGGGACGTCAATGACAAGCAGATCACCGGTTTTTACTTTACCAACCCCTCTGCGGCGGGGCTTATAGATGAGGCCGCCAAGACCATCGATGTAACGGTCCCCGCGGGAACAAACCTGAGCAGTCTGATCCCGACGGTTTACTATACCGGGGTCTCCCTGGACCCGGTTTCCGGCAGGGCGGTCAATTTTAGCTCCCCGGTGTTTTACACGGTTACCGCCCGGAACGGTACGGCCCAGCCCTATACGGTGCGGGTAAGGCCCAGACCGGCAAGCACCAAGGAAATCACCGCCCTTTCCCTTCCCGGGGCCGGGGTTATAGAGACGGTAATCGGCGCGATTCCCGATTCCGACGGGCATATACCTATTTCGATAACGGTTTCAGAGCAGACGGATATCAGCGCCCTGCGTCCCACGATAACCCATACCGGCGTTTCCATCACCCCGCCGGGGGGATCGGCGGAGACCGCGAAACCTTTTAGTGACAGCCCCCGGCATTTTGGGAGCCCCCAAATCTATAGGGTAACTGCGGAAGACGGCAGCTATAAGGATTACGCGGTTTCGGTCCATGTTTCGGGGAACGGCGCCAAGATCATCACCGGCTTTGTTTTTGCATCAATTCCGGCGGTGGGGCAAATCAATCAGGATACCCATACCATAGAGGTTAAGGTTCCCCATTCCGTCGATATAACCAGTCTTGCGCCAACCATCACCTATCTTGGTAAATCGATGGGCTATAGTGATACGAGTCCAGGGTCTCCAACTCAGGTGGATACGAATACCGGGCCTGCGGGGCGAAGCGATACTTTCACAGATGGTGTAAAAGATTTCAGTGCCGATCGTTTCTACACCGTTACGGCGGTGGATGATTCAACCCAGGAATATACGGTAAAAGTCACCAAAATCCCGGAAGTTACCATACGCTACGAAGGCGTATGGGATGACAAATTTACCACAGAGGCTTTTGACGAGAATACCGGCTTGTTGACCATAACCATAACAACCACAAATCCATTCCCGGACTCAAGTCCAAGTTACTATTATACCGCTCCTTACGACTGGTATGTGGACGGTATTGATCAGCCCGTTGCCAGTACGCAAAGCACCCTGATCATAAAAACCGCGGATTTTCAACCGGGACGGCATCAGGTAACGGCATCGGCAACAAGGAGCGCCGATGGCAAACATTACACCAACGTGGTGTACTTTACGGTGCGGGACTAAGGGGGAATACATGAAAAATTATCGGTTTAGTCCGGCGATCCTTCCTCTTATGCTGGTGGCTGCCCTGGTTATGGGCGGCTGTCCCATGACAACCCTGGACGAGCCGCCGGCTCCTGTCCCCGAAATGGCCGAGGGTGAGGGCTTGCTGGTGGTTTCCCTGGTCGGCGTCAATGTGGGCATCTCCCCTGCCCGTACCCTGCTGCCCCCGGACCCCCAGTTTACCCGGTATGAGCTGGAATTCAGCGGCGGTTCTCCTCCGGCCAATATTTCCTTCTATAACAGTACCCTGCAACTGACCTTGGCCGATGGAACCTATACTATTACCGTATGGGGTTATGAGGGGGATAATCGTGTTGCGACAAGTGGTTCGCAATCGGTTGGCATATCAGCCGGGACTATCTCCAACGCAAGCTTCACCCTCAAACCCTATATGGATACTGCGCCAGGCATCTTGAGCTTTTCCCTGAACTGGGACAGTCTTTCCCGTATGCCCTACCAGGCGGAATTGCTGGTAGAAAACTATGCCTACGCTAATGGGTCGCTCATTGATCCGCCCACGCCCATATCCCAGACCATCATCCCCCTGGAGTTCCCTTCCGGTTCCGTGCCGGGGTCCATGCGGCTTTTGGACCGGGACAGCGCCCTGGTTAACCTGGCCGGTTCCCTGATCCTTCCCCCGGGGGAGTATCGCCTGACCATGAGCGTTACCATGGACCCGGATACCACACCGGCGAGCCGTCTGGACTTTGCCCACATCTATTCCAACCTCACCACCCCCGCCCCCTTCTACTATGGCGGCGGGGATCTCTATATCTCCAACACCAGCCCCGATTCAGGGGCCTCCTTTATTACCGCCTTTACCTTTGCGGAAACCCCCAACGCCACCACGGTGATTGGGTCGGAACCGGGCCTTGACGGTACGCGGCTGATTATGATCATGGTTCCTGCCGATACTAGCCTGAAAGCCTTAACCCCCAGCGTGACAACCGCTCCGGGCGCGGTCATCACGTCGCCCCTGCCGGCAACTCTCTCGTCAGGTGTTCCCAGTTCAACCTATGTCCAGGGGGAGATAGATTTTTCCAACCCGACGATCTGGACCGCCCAGGCAAAAAACGGCGCGGTTCAGAAGTACACCGTGGTGGTTTCAGATGCGCCGACTACTTCGACTGAAGCACGGATTACTTATTTCTTTTTCGATGGTTACGCCATTTGTCCGGGTATTATTGACCAAAGTACCCATACCATCCAGGTAATGCTGCCCTATGGCACTGCTGTTAATTCTCTTACCCCAATCATTTCGATTATTGGGAAAAGGGTATCGCGGTGGTATGGCTCAGCAGACCAAACCGTGGGGCCATTTGATTTTACTGGTTCTTCTTCTTCCGGTACACCAACAGTTTATCGTGTGTATGCCGGGAATAACAGCAATTACCAGGATTACGGTGTCACAGTCGATGTGGCGCCTGATACCGCAGAAATTACCCGTTTTGCCATTGATGGCTACCCGGATCGCGCCGTTACGTCCACCGTCAACTCGTATGGTGTGATTTCCAATGATACGATTACCTTAAAACTGCCCTACGGCGTGTCCCTGAAAAACCTTACCCCCCTTATTCAGTATCACGGAAAGACCTTGAACCCGCTTTCGGGGGTGCGGCAGAATTTCAGCGGCCATGTGTATTACACCGTAACTCCCGATACCGGTACTGCCAAAACCTACCAGGTGACCATTACCAACGAAGGCCCGGACAGGGACCTTGGGATACTGGACTTTTGGGTTACCAATGTCTCCAACGCCAAAGTGGTTATCGGGCAGAAGCCCCGGCAGGACGGGAAGATACCCATCGTTATCCAGGTTCCCTTTGGAACCAATGAAGCCAATATGATAGCGGGTATCCGCCTGAGCAGTCCGACTGCCCATATATATTCCCTTGATAAGGTGACCGGGAATCCAACAGGCTCCGCCGATGGCGCGGTTATTCCCTTTAATAACGCGGGTAACCCCAAGGAAGCGGTGTACCGGGTCATTGCCCAGGACGGGACAACTCACCAGGACTATGTGGCGCTGGTGAGCGCGGGCGGTCAGTACTATTATGTGAACGGGATTAATGGATGGGATAATTGGCCAGATTATTACAACGGCGAAACAGAAGGCCGGGCATTCAAGACCCTGGCCTATGCGGTACAACAAGCCGCGTCTAACCCGGGTATAAACAAAATATTCCTCCTCGGCGACCTTACCGCTGCCAATCAAACCGGAACCGGCGCCGATCCTTCCACTGATCCAGGCAGTGTCGTTGCCATTGGCGGGTCCGGCGGCAAAAAAATCACCATCACCAGCACCACCGGCGCGGCCATTCGCGGCGCGTCCGGCAAGCGGGTTGTCTCTGTTACCGGGGGCGCGGATATCGTCTTCGAGAACATCAACATCACCGGGGGCAGTACCTCCGGCAACGGCGGCGGTATCTCCATCACCGGGAACAGCAAAGTCAAGTTTTCCGGAGGCAATATCACCGGGAACACGGCCGCTTCCGGGGGCGGGGTATATGTGGAAGGACAAAAGGCGGACTCACCCGTTCGCAGCGAATTTACCTTCATGGGCGGTGAAATAAGCGGTAATACCGCCACCAGCGCCGCCAAGGGGGACCCCGATGTGTCCGGCATGGGCGGTGGCGGTGGGGTCTACGTGAAGGACAACGCCCTCTTCTGGCTGGCCAGCGGAACTATTTCCAACAATACCACCAAGGGTGCTGGGGGTGGTGTCCTGATCAACGGACATGTATATGGTACCGTTCCCAGTCTTGAAGAATACGGCTTCCTCATGAGTGGGGGAAAGATCGTCAATAACAAGTCCACCAGCACTACCTACCCCCATGGCGGCGGCGGGGTCTATGTGGCCCACGGGGCCTTTGAGATGCTGGGGGGCGATATCACCGGTAATACCGCGACCCGCCAGGGCGGCGGGGTCTTTGTCCACTGGGGGCAGGCCCGGTTCACCGCATCCGGTAATTCTACGATAACCGGCAATGAAGGGGTCGGCAGTTCCAAGGCGATATGCAACCGGGGGACCACGGAAATGCTGGGCAATGCCCGGGCGGACAAGATCTATGTCTGGAATTACGATACCGCTTCGGACCAAAGCTTTACCCTGACGCCGGACGTAAGGATTGACGGTGTGGCCCTTGCCTATTCGGCGTCCCATAAGAATTTCATAACCCTTTTTGGCACTTCATGGCCGGGGACGGGGCCGATATGCGTCATTGACCTGGAGAGCCATTTGAACAACAGCGGTTCCTTTGCAGGGCAGCTTGAACCCGACTGGCTCGGTAAAAAGGTAATTGATGCTAACCCTACTGTCTTGTCGACGATCCTTTCCCGTCTCCCCCTCAATTCCTTTACGGGGACCCCGTCGGTCTATAATTTGGGGACCCATTATGAAATTAAGGTTGACATGATCGGGGCTAAAGGGACCTTCGAGAAAAAATGAGTTACTTCCGGATTGGCAGAAAAAAGGAGGCGGCCCCATGAAAAGACATTCCCGGCTAAGGGTTCCGGCGGTTTTGTTGTTTGCGGCTTTGTTGTGCTGCCCCACTCCCCATGCCGCGAATGCCCAGGATGAGACCGTGGAGTGGATTGAGACCGGACGCTTCGGCACCGAGGAAGGGGGGCCGCCCTCGACCGCGCCGGAGGAAACAGAGCGGCCTGATAAATGGCTCTATGCGGGTGTGCGGCTTGGACCCTCCCTGCGGTTTTATACCCCATCGGGGGATACCGTGTATACCGGGGGCGATACCCGTGCCCTTTCCCTGGATACGGCCTTCGAGGCAAACCTGCGGGTCCTTCCGTTTCTGAGTATCCAGGGAGAGGTGATTTTTACCTGGGATAACGCCTCCTATTGGAATTATACCCGTATATCCGGTGTAACCGACCGTTACTCCCAGGACTATACCGCTTTTTCATTGCAGTTTCCCCTTTTTGCCCGGTTTGACCTTTACCCCGGTAAATTCCGGGTATCCCCCTTCCTGGGCCTTTATTTTCTGGCGGCCCTGGGGAACCTTAAAACCACCAATTCCCTGGATAACAAGCAGCAATCCTGGGCATACCGGGTTTCACCCCCGGTTGGATTGTTGGGCGGTCTGAATGTCGGACGGGAATTAGGTCCCGGCGCACTCTTGATTGATCTCCGGTATGGCATCGATCTGGGGGAACCGGAAGTGCGGAGCGGGGATCTCAAAACCTACCGGCGGAGCATGATGTCTTTGACCGTAGGCTATGAATGGGGGTTTATTACCAAAAGGGAGAACAAGCCATGAAGATCCGTTGTTTTCCGCACCAGGGGATTTCCGCCCGGGGGATGATCTTTTACGGTATTATCGGTTTAATGCTGCTTCCGGTCCTGGTTTTTGCCCAAACCGGGCCCACGGAAAATACCGGCAGGCCGGAGACGGTGGAGAAGCTGCCGGTGGCGGTGCTTCCCCTGATAGGGGAAGAAAAAGATATGGTTCAACCCTTTTATCAGGGGATCATAGAGTCGGTGGCCGCCCTGGGGAAATATACCCCCCAGCCGGTGCCCCAGGAAGTGGTTGACGCGGTAGAGGAAATTCCCACGGACCTGCCCCCTCACCAAGAGGTAGTTGCCGGCGCCCGGTATGCCCTTACCGGCGGCGTTTATCCGGGTAATGCGGCAGGGGAATATTATCTGCAATTATGGCTGTGGGATATGGCCGGTGCTACCATGATCTACACCGATGATTTGATTTACGAAGATATAAACGATGCCATGTTGAGTTTGCCGGGTCTGGTGGAATGGCTTTTTTCCCATATCATGGAGCTTACCATTGAACCGCCGGCGCCCGAACTTAGGCCGGACCCGGGGTTTACCCTGGGCTTCCGCTTCGGCATTTCCCCGCGGTGGTATATCAGCCCCGGGGAGCAGTCCGCCGGCGCCCAGGCCGTGGTGGTAGAAGGGGGGGTGTCCGGTTCTTTCCGCTTGAATCCCCTCCTTGCCCTGCAGCTTGAACTCATCATGACCGGGGATACCGTGGTCTACCGGGGCCTTAATTTGAACGACCAAATCTATAATGTAAAATACAGTTCCCTTTCCCTGATGGTCCCCTTACTGCTGCGGATGAATTTCAGGCCCGGATTGGTACGGCTTTCCCCCCTGGCGGGATTGTATTTTGTCGTACCCCTGGGGGACACCCGTTACCGTGAAAGCAGGGACGGATCGGTCCGGTCATATTCCACTTCCTTCTCCGTGCCCCTGGGATTCACCCTGGGATTTGAAGCGGCGATAAAATTTGGGCCCGGAGAAGTTTTTTCGGATCTGCGGTATAATGGAGATTTTGGTACGGTAAGCATTAATGACCCTGACAAAACAAAATACAAACGGCATATTTTTTCCATTACCCTGGGTTATGAATTTGGATTTTTTTATAGAAACAGGGGTTCTCCCAAAACTTCAGGGTGGGGAGAATCCCAATAAGCAGGGGGTTCCTTATGAAACGGTTCCGGGTGATCGTGGTTTTCGGTTTATTTTTCCCGATTTTCTGTTTTGCCCAATCCCAAACAGGCAATGCTTCGTATAATTCATCAAAAACAGGACTTTTCATATCCCATCCCAGCTTGTCCTTTAATACCAAAGTGCGGGTAACTAATTTGAATAACAACCGCTCGGTGGAGGCCACCGTTAACGGGCGTATTCCGATAACAACGGATCGGATCGCCGATATTTCCCGGGATACGGGGGATGCCATAGGAATGGCCCGGACCGGCCTGACCCCGGTAAGGATCGAGGAACTGGCTTTTCAGCACCCCGCTTCCCCGCCGCCCCCGGCTACCACTGCGGTAGTTCCCGCCCCGGTCCCGCAAGCACCGACCCCTGCTCCGCAAGCACCGGCTCCTGCGCCACAAACACCGGCTCCGGTCCCGCAAGCACCGGCCCCTGCTCCGCAAGCACCGGCCCCGGTCCCGCAAGCACCGACCCCTGCGCCACAAGCACCGGCCCCTGTACCACAAGCACCGGTCATTGTCCCCCAGCCGCCTGCCCCTGCTCCGCAAACGCCGGTCGTTATCGCCCAGCCACCGGCCCCGGTCCCCCCGGCATCGGCTCCTATTCCGCCGCCCCCGGTTTCTGTCCCGCAGACACCGGCCGTTCCACCCGCCGCCCCGCCGGTTACCGCACCGGTCCCGGAGCCCCCCGCCCCGCAGGTACCGGTACCGCCGGTCCAGATTATAACCACCGAGGAGTATATTCCGGCATCCGCCTGCCCGGTTACGAATTGTGCCAATACCCCCCTTTTGATAATCATCCTGATCCTGCTTATCCTGATAATAGTACTCCTGGTGATAATTATTATCCTGATCTTACGCCGTTTTCCTTTCTTGCCAAAGCATTACCGGGTTTGGCTGCGCCGCCATGTCTTTTTCGCCAAACGACAGCAGAAATAGCTGAGAAATCTCGGATACATGGGAGAAGAGGGTTAACCACAAACCTCACGAACACCACGAACTGGTATGCCGGCACCGGAGGAGCCGAGAAGAGAATTCGACCACGAAGGCGAAGAAGGCGAAGAAGGGAAGAAGAATTAAAAGAGAAGAGAGGAGTTAGGAGTGAGGAATTATGAAAGTTGGTATCGGATACGGTTTAGATGATTCATTACGAATAAAATATGACTTTCAAATGAAAATCTCGTGATTTCTTTTTGAAACTGAGATTGCTGCCCTGGGCTCCTTACCAGGTTTCAAGAGCCCCCGGTAACGCCCTCACCCCAAGCCCCGGATCACGGCGTCAAGCGAAACGCTTGACGTCGGAGGACCCGGCCCCCATGCGCCTGGGCAGCCCAGGGCAATTTTCGGCTTTTACCCGGGATACCCCCTGAGGAAATTGCCGGTACGTGAGAAAAAGGTCGGGTGGGGTGGCGGTGTAAACCCATAGGGGGGACCCTCTGGGGGGCCCCTATGGGTTTACAGCCGCCAGGACCCCCGAAAAATTTCTCCGTACCGGTTAGATGCTTAGGTGTATCCCGGGTAAAAGTAAAGCAGATGCCCTGGGCTTCCCCCCCCTCTTGCAACTTCTGGAAAATCTTACTATATTATAACAATTATAAGCGTTTTTTATCATTTTTTCCATTAGTGAGGTGACAAAGCAAATGGGCATCGATATTACGAAGATGCGGAACATTGGAATTAGTGCGCATATAGATTCGGGAAAAACGACCCTTTCAGAACGGATTCTATTTTACAGTAACAAGATCCACGCCATCCACGAAGTCCGGGGAAAGGACGGGGTGGGAGCGACCATGGATCACATGGAACTTGAGCGGGAACGGGGTATTACGATCCAGTCCGCGGCGACCCAGGTTGAATGGAAGGATCATACCATCAACCTTATCGATACCCCCGGCCATGTGGACTTCACCATTGAGGTGGAGCGGTCCCTGCGGGTGTTGGACGGGGCCATCCTGGTCCTCTGCGCCGTTGGGGGGGTCCAATCCCAGTCTATCACGGTGGACCGGCAGCTTAAACGGTACCATGTGCCCCGGATCGCCTTTATCAACAAATGCGACCGTACCGGGGCCAACCCCTTCAAGGTCAGGCTCCAGCTCCGGGAAAAATTGGGGCTGAACGCGGTACTCATCCAGATCCCCATTGGTTTGGAGGATAAACTGGAAGGTATGGTGGACCTTATCACCATGAAGGCCGTTTATTTTGACGGAACCCAGGGGGAAACGATCCGGTATGCGGAGATCCCCCCCCACCTCAAGGCGGATGCGGAAAAATACCGGGAGGAACTCATTGATGCGGTCTCCCTGTACTCCGATGAACTCGCCGAGCGTTACCTGGCCGGGGAAGCCCTTTCCGAAGACCTGATCCGTACCGCGATCCGCGCGGGTACCCTGGCGGAATCCTTTGTGCCGGTGATGGTCGGTTCGGCCTATAAAAACAAGGGGATCCAGCTGCTCCTGGACGGGGTCAACCACTACCTTCCCAATCCCATGGAGGTAAAAAATTACGCCCTGGATCTGGATCATAACGAGGAGCGGCGGGAGCTTTCGGCGGACGCAAAAAGCCCCACCGTGGCCCTGGGCTTCAAACTGGAAGACGGCCAGTACGGTCAGCTTACCTATGTCCGGATCTATCAGGGGGCCCTTAAGAAGGGGGATGAACTCACCAATACCCGGGCCCGGAAAAAATTCAAAGTGGGGCGCCTGGTCAGGATGCACTCCGATAGTATGGAAGACATCAACGAGGGGGTTCCCGGGGACATCGTCGCCCTTTTTGGGATAGACTGCGCCTCCGGGGATACCTTCTGCGGGGGCGGTCTTAACTACGCCATGTCCTCCATGTACGTTCCCGAACCGGTCATCTCCCTGGCCATTACCCCCCGGGACAAGAAATCCGCGGACCAGATGGCCAAGGCCCTGAACCGTTTCACCAAGGAAGACCCCACCTTTCGGACCTATGTGGACAGCGAATCCAACCAGACCATCATCCAGGGTATGGGGGAACTCCACCTGGAGGTGTATATCGAGCGGATGCGCCGGGAATACAAATCCGAGGTGGATACGGGGATGCCCCAGGTTGCCTACCGGGAGACCATCACCAGCCGGGCGGAATTCAACTATACCCACAAAAAACAGACCGGCGGCGCGGGCCAATACGGCCGGGTGGCGGGTTTTATGGAACCGGTGGCGGACAAGGACTACGAATTTGTGGATAATATCAAGGGAGGGGTCATTCCCAATGACTTTATCCCCAGTTGTGACAAGGGCTTCCGGGAAGCCGCGAAGCGGGGGAGCCTTATCGGGTTTCCCATTGTCCATATCCGCTGTGTTATCAACGACGGTCAGTACCACCCGGTGGACTCCTCGGACATCGCCTTCCAAATGGCCGCTATCGGCGCCTTCCGGGAGGCCTACAACAAGGCAAAGCCCTGCATCCTGGAACCCATCATGAAGGTTACCGTGGAGGGGCCTACGGAATTTCAGGGAAATATATTTGCCTCAATTAATCAGCGCCGTGGTATCATAGCGGCATCCACCGAAGACGGGATCTTTTCCCGGGTGGAGGCGGAGGTTCCTTTGAGCGAGATGTTCGGGTACTCCACGGTACTTCGGTCCTTGACCCAGGGTAAAGCTGAGTTTACCATGGAATTTGAAAAATACGGAAAGGTTCCGGCGGGTATTTCCGAAGCCCTTATCAAGGGATATGAAGAAAAACGCAGGAAGGACGCCGGGCGTTCTTAAAAACATCCTACGATAAAAGGTGAAGTAAAAGGTGAAGTTATGGTCAAGCAGGAATTAGTTTCGCGCAGTCCGGTGCGCATTTTTGAGCGCTCTATCAACGGGGGGCTTAAGCCGGGAGAAGTGGGGATTATCGCTTCCCAAAGCGGCATCGGTAAGACTTCGGTACTGGTACAGATCGCCCTGGACAAGTTGTTACAGGCAAAAAAGGTCATCCACGTATCTTTTTCCCAGCATACCGACTATGTGCTGGCCTGGTACGAGGATATTTTTAATGAATTTATCAAAAAAAAGAACCTGGAAAATACCGGGGATATTAAAAACGAGCTGATCCGAAACCGGGTATTGATGAATTTCAGCCAGGACGGGGTGACCGGGGACCAGATCATCCGGAGCCTCAAGGCCATGATCGTGGAAGGGGGCTTTAAAGCCGATGCCCTCATCGTGGACGGTATGGACTTTAGCCGCATCGACAAGGACCGGATCGAGGGGGTAAAACAATTCGCCCAGGAAATCGGACTTTCCGTGTGGTATAGCTGTACCGTCAAGGGAAACTTGCCCCATTATGACAAGCGAAATATCCCCCTGGTCATTAAGGATTATGTGGACCTTATTGATGTGGTTATCATCCTGGAACCAAAGCAGGATCATATTGAATTCACCGCCATCAAGGACCGGACCACCTTTAATCCCGAACACATGGCCCTGCGGCTGGATCCCAAAACCCTGCTGATATTGGAATCATAATGAGCGTTGTTCGGAAACTTCAGTTTCCGAACAAGCCTATTATTGCGGCAGGGTAAAGTCCCGTAATTTCTCCAAAAGCGGCCCCCCCACCTGGGCTTCTATCTCAATACCGGTATCTTCATGTTTTTCCGAAAGCACCCGGCCGTCGCGGTAAAGTAATGCCGCCAGATCGTACCGATCCCGGGGAAAACGGAACCGGGCGGCCGGACCGGCTGCCAGCAGTTCCAGGCGCCGGGTCAGGTCTTCCAGGCCCTGGCCGGTTTTGGCGGAAACCGGAACCCCCCCGGCATACCGCGCCGGAAGCCCCCTGCCGGAAAAATCCCCCCGGTCAATCTTGTTCAGGGCCGTTATCATGGGTTTTTTATCCGCCCCCAAATCCCGGAGGACCGCCATGGTGGTGTCAAAATAGTGTTCGGCATCGGGATCAGAGATATCCACCACATGGATAAGCAGGTCCGCCAGGGTCGCTTCCTCCAGGGTGGCCCTGAAGGCGTCCACCAAATTATGGGGAAGCCGGCGGATAAAGCCCACGGTGTCGATCAGCATGATGGGCTGGCCCTTCCCCGGTAAAAGCCGGGCCACCGGGTCCAGGGTGGCAAAGAGTTTGTCCTCCGCATAAACCCCGGCCCCGGTCAGGGCGTTGAGGAGGGAGGATTTTCCCGAATTGGTATACCCCACCAGGGCGCAGGAAAGAACGGTTTTTCCCCGCTTTTTTCGTTGAACCGCCCGGTGCTTACGGACCTCCTCCAGTTCGCCCCGCAGTTTTTGGATCCGCCCCTCAATAATACGCCGGTCGGTCTCGAACCGGGTTTCCCCGGCCCCCCTGGTCCCGTAACTCCCCCCCCGCTGCCGGGAAAGGTCGATGTATTTGTGGCTTAACCGGGGCAGGGCATAGGAAAGTCTCGCCAATTCCACCTGCAGGGACGCTTCTTTTGTTTTCGCCCGTTCCGCGAAGATCCGGATGATAAGCTCCTGCCGGTCTATCACGGGAATCCCCGCAAGGGCTTCCCAGTTCCGCTGTTGGGAGGGGCTGGGTTCCCAGTCCAGAATCAGACAATCCGCCTGAAGCGTATCGGCCTTTTCCCCCAGTTCCCGGGCTTTTCCCGTGCCCATCCCAAACCGGGACCGGATCTCCCGGACATGCACCGTCTCCTGGGCGGCGATTTCCACCCCCAGGGATTCGGCCAGGCCCCGGAATTCTCCGGACCGGGATTCCATCTCATGGTCTGAGACCCTTTCATCCTTAATGCCGATTAAAAATGCCCGCTTCGGCTTTTCCGCGGTGTCGTATACTGTTTTCATAATTGAGGCGGTTTCAAAATCCTTATTTTGAAATCGGTTTAACCACTATAGAAAAAAAAAACCTTTTAGTACATACTTACTAGTATCGGCAGTATAAACCGTTATCTTTAGTTTTTTTTCACTTGGATGCGGCTGTTTCAAATGAAACAGCAACCTTAGATTTAGATGCAAAACCGGGCCGGTAGGCCGCTTTTGCAGGGCCAATTTCAAAACCGACCGGATTTTGAAATTGGCCCACTTCTCTATATATTATCATAAGAGGCTGTTCTCTAAAACCAACCGGATTTTGGAACAAGCCCATAGGATCAAAGGATTGACCATATCCCAAAAGGCCTCTTTGAGCCTGCTTATCGCGGTTATCCTCTCCGCCGTCTTTACCGTCGTGGCATATACCGGGCTTTTTGATCTGGTGGAGGCCCGGTTTTATAATCCCTCCATAGCCCGGGCCCTGTCCAATGAAATAGCCGGGGATACCGAGGCGGTCCAGAATTTTTTGGCTGAATTGCAGGGCCGTTTCTTTTCCAGCCTGGAAAACGAGGCGGTCCGGCGGAGTTTCCTCCCCCATCAGGAGGCGGAAGACATCTTTGCCCGGACCAGGATCTTCGGCCTTCTGATGGAGTCCCAGCGGGGGCTGCAATCGGTACGGTTCGTGGATGCCGGCGGGGTCAGAATCCACTATTCCACTAATCCCCAGGATATCCGGCAGCAGGACCAGGACTCCGTAACCTACCGGAACTACCATGACATCCCGGGGTTTATCCCCTATGAGCGGGTGGAGGTTCCCGAGGGGGGGCTGCCCAAACTGACGGTGGATGATGAGGGGGACCGGATTATTTTTTCCCTTCCTTTTTATGATTCCTACCAGGTGCATCGGGGAACCGCCCTTTTTTCCCTTTCCGTGCGGGTCATAACGGACCGGCTCGTCAGTTTGGGGCGGCTCAAGCTGGGGGAAGATGTTTCCCTGGTTTCGTCCCCCCCGGGCATGGTTACCGGGCTTCCCCACGGAAGCGGCCATATCCTGCTCCCCCTGGTCGCTTCCCTCTGGAATGAGGGGATTTTTACCCTGACCACCCTCAAATCCGCGGATTCCGGGACTTCCCTGGCCTTGTTGTCGGATCAAACCAATCAGGGGATCCATATCGGACGGATTGTGGACCAGGCCCTCTTTTTGTTTCCCCCGGTTATGAAGATCATCCTCCTGGCATCCTTTTTTATCACCGTGTATCTTTCCATTTTTCTGCTCTTTAACCTGCGGCAGGACCCCCTCACCGTGGTGCAAAACCGGCTTAAGCGGCTCCAGATCGGCTTGATTGAGGAGTATTACGATCGTAAGGGGGACATTGATTGGGGGCATTGGAAGCGGGATCTGGAACAGCGCCGGGAGGAAGTCCGGCGGGAATTAAAACGGGGGATCAAGCTGGTTCCCGGCAGGCGGGAAACCGAGGAAGTTGATTTTCTTATCGATAAATCCTGGGATGAGTTATTAGCGGTTATCGGGGGCCTGCGGGAAAGCAGCGTCTCCGATACTATGGATGAAGGTAAACTCCGGAATATTATCAGCCAGGTTCTGGCTGCTGTTTCCGCCGGAGGGCTCGGCGGTTTTCCGGCGGTGGCGGCCGTTGCCGCTCCCTTTCAGGGACCGGCGGCTCAAGGGACACCTGAGGTCCAGGAAAGGCAGGCCGCCTCCGGTGATAAAAAATATGCCGAAAACGGAGTTGCGAAAAAAATTCCCCAAGAGGAGATACAGTCTATGGATGAACATGAATCCGGCGAATTAGAAGAGCTGGAGGAGCTGGAAGAATTAGAGGAACTGGAAGAACTGGGTTCCGCGGAACCGGCGGCGGAGGAGTTTCTTTCCCCCGCGCAGGCAGCAAAGAACATCGACGAGTTGGCCAGCGAAATTGAGTTTGGGCCCACTCCCGAGAATGAGGCCGAGACGGCCCCGGATGATGAAGATCTACGCCCGGATCTTGAAATCGTTTCGCCCTTTACCTCCATGCGCTTTGATTTTTCAGATTCCGAAGAAGGCGAGTCCCCCCCGGAACCGGCCGGGCCTCCTCCCGATGGGGACGTAAAAAAAAAAATAAGCCTTCTTGAGGAAGGCCGGTTGGAAGATCTGCCCACCGATTATCGCTACGCGTATTTCTCCCGGCCTTTTTTACTGGAAAGTGCCTGCGCGCCCGAGGTATTGGAGGCCACAGGAGAAGAAACAGCGCCCGTGGAACTGATCGACTTAGCCGCGGAACGGGTAAGCGAGAAGGAAGGGGGGGAGGAAATCGTTGTTGAAGAACGGGACGGGATCATCTATATACCGGATCATATCCTGAATCCCCGTTTCAACGCGGAAACAGAAAAAAACCAAGACCTTAATTTTAAAAACCTGTTAGATTCTATTATTTCAAAAAAATAAGCCCCGCCCGTACCTTTCAGCAATCCAAAAAAGATAATTTCCCAGAGAAAGAGAAATCGACCGCTAAGAGGAATTAAGGCGTTGTTATTTGAGCAGCGTTCGGGGGTTAACGGTTACGCCGTTTTTGTACACCGTAAAATGGAGATGGGGGCCGGTACTGCGTCCGGTGGAACCTACGTCGCCGATACGCTCCCCGGCCGCGACATAAACCCCCGGTTTTACCCGGGCCACATTCATGTGTCCGTAGAGGGTGCGATACCCCCCATGGTGGGTGATTACCACATAGTTACCGTAGGAATCATCGTAACTGACCGCGATAACCCTGCCGCCCATGGCCGCCCGTATGGGGGTTCCCTTGGCGGCGCCGATATCAATCCCGGAGTGAAATTGACGGGCCCCGGTAAAGGGGCTTGACCGGTAGCCGTAGGGGGAGGTGAGATACCCGTAAACCGGCCACATAAAGAGATCGCCGTTGATCTCCTGCAGATCCATCCAATCAAGCCGGGCCCCGGGGATAAAAACCCTGGACCCAACAATGATGTTTTCGGAAAAAAGTTCGTTTACCGTCTGAATCGTTCCGGCATCGGTTTGGTATTTTTCCGCAAGAGCGGCAAGGGTATCCCCCTTTTTTACCATATGGAGCACCCCGTCCTGATTGGGGATCTTTAACACCTGCCCTATTTGCAGGAGCCGGCTTTGCTTAACGTTGTTGTACGAGATCAGGGTATCCTGATTGAGGCCGAAATTCCGGGCGAGATCGCTGATGGTATCCCCCGACTTGACCGTATAGGCGGTGTAAAGCAGCATCTGGGGTTTGGAAAATTCCTTCGGTTCCGGTATGCCAAACACCGTATCCGCCGGCAAGGCGGGATCCATGATTTCGGAACTGTTATTTTCAAGGTAGGACATACCCCCCATACCGTTCCCCGGATCATACGGCATAGGGGACGGCTGGGACCGGTTTTCCCCGTGAATGCCAAGCATCGGGAAAATACCCCAGGAGAGGGTATAATGAAACATGGTAAAAACCAAAAGTAATCTAAGGATATTCTTTAAATAGTCCATTTTATCGTATTTTACCACTATAAATTTCATCTATGTTTTTATCATAACCCTCTTTACGGTTCTTGGCAACAAAAAACCTGAAAAATTATCCAGGATTTTTAAAAAAAAGCGGTTTTTTCAGGATCAGCGCGACCGTTTCAAAACCAACCGCGTTTTGAAACAGGCCGTGGCCTTTTGAGGCCGCCCTCAGCACCTTAAATTTTCGTCCAATTCCCGCTAAAACTTGACCAAGCCGGTGAAATGGGGGTCAGCGGTCCTCGATATCGGTTTCATTATCCAGCAGGATAAGGGCGTCCCGGAGTTTCGCGGCCCGTTCGTACTCTTCATTGGCCACCGCCCCCTCCAGTTCCGTCTGTAACGCAAGACGCCGCAGGCTTTTTTCAGAGATTTCCGATCGCTCCTCAAAACGCGCTTCGGAGGGAAAGGCGGGGTTTTCTCCGGGGGCGTTGATAAAGATATCCGCCGGAACCCCCGCCGCGGTTACCACCTTTTTGGAGACCAGGATCGGACATTTACACCGCAGCGCCAGGGCAATGGCATCGGAAGGCCGGGAATCCAGGATGAGGGGATTGCCCGGATGGTCTCTGTCCAGATATAACCGGGCAAGAAAGACGTTTTCTTTTATGTCATAGATCTCGGTACGGATCAGGCGGAGCCCTACCCGGTGCATGAGATCCAGGAGCAGATCGTGGGTAAGGGGCCGGGGAAAGGTCATCCCGCCGAGCCCGATAAGAATGGCCTGGGATTCTAAGGGGCCGATAAAGATCGGCACCGAAATATCCGACCCCAGGGGCCGTAATAGTACGGCATTCCCCTGATCCGTCCGTATAATGGTCCATATTTCAACTTCAGTCATTTTTTGCATGGCATCCCCCTTACCCCGCTAGATAGTCTGTCAGATCCGCCAGGAGACTCCGGGCATCCCGGTCTCCGGGTAATCCCATAAAAGCCCCGGAAAACAAGTCCGCGGCTTCTTTTATCAAGGTCCGCCCCCGGCTTTCCGCCTCGTCCAAGGCTCCGGTCCGGGTAAGCTCGCCGATTAATACTTCCACCTCCGGGGCGGAACATCCCTGGGAGCGGGCCGCGGAAAAACAGCGGGCCACCGACTCCCTCCGATCCCCATGTTCCCGGAGGTATAAGAGGACCGGCAGGCTTTTTTTTCCCTCTACCAGGTCATCCCCCCGTTTTTTACCGGGAATTCCCGTGGTAAGGTTTTTGACATCATCCAGGATCTGAAAGCCCACCCCCAATTTTTCCGCCGCCTCCCCCAGCATGGTACGCAGGGGCCCTTCTTTTTCCGGCGCCGGCCTGGTTTTTGCGGTAAAGGCAGCCTGGACGCCCAAAACCGCCGCAAGCCCCGCCAGGCAGCCGGTTTTCATCCGGCACATGGTATAATAATCCTCCGGGGCGGGCAGGGAAAAGAAGTCCCGGTGCCAGCTTATATCCATGGCCTGCCCCAGGTGAAGCCGCCGCATATAGGCGGACCAGAGGGCATAAACGGCATTTTTCCGTTCCGCCGGGACATCCCAGGTTTCAATACAGACCAGGGGAAGAAAATAAAAGAAACACCCCCCGTTGATGGCCGTATCGGTCCCGTAAAGCAGGTGAACCGCGGGTTTACCCCGGCGTTCTTCGGAACTATCCTCAATATCATCATGGATCAGGCTGGCATTGTGGGGAAATTCCACCAGGGGAGCCAGGGGCAGGGCCGCGTCCCCCCCTCCCAGGCTCTCGCATACCAGCGCCATGAGCAGGGGCCGCCAGCGTTTCCCCCCCCGGCTTAAAAGCTCCCTGCCGGGCTGGGTGAGGAATTTCACCGCCTCCCCCAGGGCGGTACCTCCGGCTTGGCCGGCCGTGGGGGTGGTTAAGAAGAAACGGGCCATTTGGGAAACATCCGGTTCTTCCGGCAGGGCCTCCCGCAAAACTGCTTCTATCTTTTCGAGCCTCCGGATATACTGTTGGGTCATGGGATATTTTACACGAGGCCGGTCCCGGAGAAAAGCCCCCTGGAGAGGGTACAACCACGATGACAGGATATAAGAAACCGGATTATTGGTCGCTGAAAGCTCAAGCCGAAGGGTATCCTGCCCGGTCGGTGTATAAGCTCAAGGAAATGGATGAAAAATTCAGCCTTCTCCCCGGTTTTAGCGGGTCCGGGCAGGCAGCCCCCTTTAGAGTCCTGGATTTGGGGGCGGCCCCGGGGAGTTGGAGCCTCTACACCCTGCGGCGTATGGCGGGCCGGGGGTTTCTGGCGGCGGCGGATCTGCTTCCCCTGTCCCGGCAGTACGATAAGGGGCTCTTTGCCGGGGAAAATTTCTTTTTCGTCCAGGGGGATATTACGGAACAGGCGATCCAGGATGCCCTGCTGTCCCGGGGTCCCTACCATTTGGTCATGAGCGACGCCGCCCCGGCAACCACCGGGAACCGTTTGGTGGATACCCTCCGTTCCCTGGACCTGGCGAAAACAGTTCTCCGGTATGCGGAAACCGCCCTGGTTCCCGGTGGCAGCCTGATCGTAAAGGTTTTTCAAGGGGAAGACGCCCCGGAGATCCTCACCCTGATCCGTGGACTGTTTAAGGCCGGAAAGAGCTTTAAACCCCGCTCCTGCCGGGGCAACTCCTTTGAAACCTACTATATCGGCTTGGGAAGGTGACGGGGACAGCGTTACTATAGGGGGTGAACTTATCACTTATTAACGACACAATAAATAAAAGTAGGTGACAAATAGAAAAGGATGCTATACTATTAGATGGATAATCCATTTGGTTTATAATAGGGCCAGTTTCATGAATCAGGCTCTTGGAAAAAGCGGTCAAATGCCCGCTTTTTCCCCTGCGTTTAAGGCTGCTGTTTCAAAACGTGAGGTTTTGAAACAGCCTCGTAGTTTAATCTTTTTATAAGATTATTAAGGGAGGCGTGATTATGAAAAAATGCATAATCGTATTTTGTGTTCTCTTGGTATTCGTTTCTGTTGATTCATTTGCTGATAGAACAAATACCCGAGATGGTGTTACGCTTGATTATTGGCCCGGTAATCAAGCTGATTACCAGCCAACGCTTAGTTTCGCGGCAAGGAATGATAATGATTTCGATGTTGTAGTGTATATCGACGTTTATTATAGA
Organism: Treponema sp. TIM-1; assembly: GCF_046533115.1. Taxonomy (NCBI): domain Bacteria; kingdom Pseudomonadati; phylum Spirochaetota; class Spirochaetia; order Treponematales; family Treponemataceae; genus Treponema; species Treponema sp. TIM-1. Next base: position 12,869 of record NZ_JAJQRC010000024.1, on the reverse strand, counting down.
GGGAAAAGTGAACCACAACATACTTTGGTCTCGGTTGCCGCAAAGGCACGAGCGAAACCTTGTGTTATTTCCTCCTTACCTGGTTATGTTACCTCTGTTAGAATTACCAGCGTCCGTAAATCAGAGGGATTATGAAAACACCTAGGCCGAGACAGACCTGCATTCCTCCCACAACAGCGCCAAGCGACCCGCTTGCGCCCGATCCCCCGGCAACGCCCCCCCGTTAGGCGGCGGGTACTTTAGCTTGGGGCGGATAAGGCCCGGGGCAGACCGGCAATTCCCCCCGCTCACGATTCTGGAATTCCCCGCCGGAGGAGATAAGAACCGAAGGTTCGCAAGCTCCGTAGGCGGACTCTACAGGCTAGTGAGCGGGGGGAATTGCCGGTCTGCCCCGGGCCTTATCCGCCCCAAGCTAAAGTACCCGCCGCCGGGTTACATCAGGGGAGCAAAAAGCCGGAGCACGTCCTGAACTACCTGCAGGAAGGCGTTCCCCGCGCAGCTCTCCAGGGTGACTTGATGGGAGACCGGAATGGTTTTGAGAAAATCTTCTTTTACCTTGTGGACCGCCTGATTTTTGTACAGCCACACCCCGCATTCAAAATGGAGGTACAGGCTGCGGAAATCCAGGTTGGTGGTTCCCACGGTAGCTACCTTATCGTCGGAGACAAAGGTCTTGGAGTGGTTAAATCCGCTGGAATATTCATAGACCTTTACCCCCGCGGAGACAAGCTGGTGGTAATAGGATCGGGTGGTCATGTGGACTATTTTTTTGTCCCAGCGGTAGGGGGTGATAATCCGCACATCCACCCCGCTTTTTGCGGCCAGGGTCAGGGCAGAGGTAAGATTTTCATCCACCACGAGATAGGGGGTACTGATATAGATATAGTCTTTGGCATTGTTGATGATCTGGATATAAACGTGTTCCCCCACATTCTCCTCATCAATAGGACTGTCCGCATAGGGCTGCACATAGCCGTCGGATTTTATTTCGCAGGGTGTATCCTTCCAGGGGTAAAACGCCCCGTAGTCATCCTTTTTCTTTTGTTCCAGGTTCCACATCTGCAGAAAAATCAGGGTAAGACTCCAGGCCGCCTCCCCCTCCAGCATGATGGCGGCATCCTTCCAGTGGCCGAACCGTTCATAGGCGTTGATATATTCATCCGCCAGGTTTATCCCTCCGGTAAAGGCCACCTTCCCGTCAATGGAAAGGATCTTCCGGTGATCCCGGTTGTTTTGTAATGATGAGAGGAGGGGGGTAAAGGGGTTAAAGACAATACATTTTATCCCCCGGCGTTGGAGATGCTGCCGGTAATCCGGCGGCAGGGACATAAAACACCCCAGATCATCATAGATCAGCCTGACCTCCACCCCCTGCCGGGCTTTTCTCTCCAGGATTTCAACGATGGGATCGAGCATGACCCCTTGACGGAGGATAAAAAATTCCAAAAAAATGTATTTCTCCGCCTTTTTCAGTTCCTTAAGGGCCCGCTCAAAAAAAGCCTCCCCGGAGGGAAAATATTCTGTCTGGGTATGCACATATACGGGAAACCCCGCGTGATTTTGGAGGTACCGGACCTGGGGAAGACATTCCTCCCGGTTAGATTCCAGAATGGGCAGGGCGTCCCCGGCGGCGAACTTAAAAGGAAGGCATCGCCGGTTCTCCTTGACCATAAGCCGCCGCAGCTTCCGGGGGCTCGATTGGGTATAGAAAATAATGTAGAGGATCCCCCCAAAAAGGGGAACCATAAGAATAATGAAGATCCAGGTTAGTTTATAGGCGGTCTTTTCTTTTTTACCGGTTATATAGAGGCAGACCAGGATGCTCAGGATGTTTAACGCCCAATCCACATACCGGGAGATCCGGCTGGTGCCGACGACCAGGTAAACCCAGAAAAAAATTTGTACCAGCAGAATTGCTATAACAAAAACCCGCCGCCTAAATACAACCCGCACCCATTTTTTTCGCACGAAAACTCCTCAAAAAAGTGCTATACCGGCCATAAACCAGCTCCCCGCCTGAGGAGGCGCACCTCGTCCCCGGTCATGTCCAGGATGGTGGAATAGATTCGGGGCCGTTCATCGCCGGTATCCAAAATAAGGTCTAATCCCTCTATATCCTCCAGTTCCCATCCCCCATCAAAAAGCTCCTCCTCGGGAATGGGGGGCAGCTCTGTTTCCTCCTCATTGCCGGAAGGGCGTATTTCCCCGTCCGGGGCAGCGACCATAGTTCGTTTTGCGGTTATTGAATAGAGGGGAACCGTCAAGGCCCGGATAAGGGCCAGGGGAACGTTGTGATCGGGGATCCTGACCCCGACCTCCTTACGACGGAGGCCCAAGGTTTTTTCGGTTCCCAGGAGCGTATTGAGGATGAATACATAGGGCCCCGGGGAAAGGCGTTTGATCAGGCGGAACCGGGTATTGTCCATGCCGCATAATTCCCCGAATTGGGAAATATCCGAGCAGAGCAGGGTGAAGTGCCGTTCGTCCCGCTCCCCGGAAAGGCGCCGCAGCTTTTTTATCCCCTCTTTGGAGGCCAGGGAACACACCACGCTCCAGCTTGTATCGGAGGGGACCCCCAGTAGCCCCCCCCTTTGCAGCGCCGCGACCCCCCGGGACAGGATCCGGTCATCAATATTACCGGGAACCACGTATTCAATCATAGGCTAGGGCACCCATATCAAATTATCCGGCGCGGATTCGTTCATAAAGATCCGCTGATACCGCCCCGAATGGGAAACTCCGGGGTTTTCGGGAAAATAGGTTTTTCGGAAAAACCAAACCACGTCCGCCATGACCGCTGAGGAATCGGTGGGCGAATAGCGGAACCAGATTTCCTCGTTTTCCAGGATTCGTATTACGTCGGGGTTGTGGATCAGCTCCGGGTCCGTCAGGCGGCGGAGTTCGGATCGTAAGCCCCCGTAATGGGTATCACCCACCATAAGCATGCGCAGGTGTTTATGATCATCCATCCAGTAGATTTCATATACCCCCCCCACCGCGGGAACCTTGGCATTAATCGTCCACCGATCAGCCACGGTCAGCGGAGACCACCGGACAAAATAGAAGACATCCTTGCCCCGTTCTTGCGCGGTAATACCCAGTCTCATATCTATACTATAAATATATCTTTGAATATTTGCTACCTCAAATAATTCACCCGGTATTTCTTAATTGAACCGGGCCGGATTCGTATAATTTTCATATACTAAATTAATAATCATGTATGTAAAATCATACAAAATCAGGTATTCCAAGAAAAATCATATATTTTTAAAGAAGCTATTTCTTTATATTAAAAGGAATTACAAAAAAATGTAAATTTTTTATGAACTTGGCACGGTTCTTGCTATAGTATTAGTGTCTAAAAAAGGGAGAAAAAAAGTGAAGAAAAAAGCCAATACCTACAAAAATGATGAGTTACAGACCTATTTTAAACAAATCATGGCAATTCCCTTGCTTGATTCCGAAGAAGAAATAGCATTATCCAAACGGATAAAAGATGGAGATCCCCAGGCTCGCCGTAGATTAATAGAAGCCAATTTACGGCTGGTTGTCAAGATCGCCCGTTCATATAGTACCTATGACGTATCCCTTATGGATATTGTCCAGGAAGGAAACCTCGGACTTATCCATGCGGCGGAAAAATACGATCATCTTAAAAACGTCCGGTTCTCCACCTATGCTACCTGGTGGATCCGCCAATATATCGGCCGGTTTCTGGCAAATAAACGCCGGACCATCCGTCTTCCCCATCGCAAAGAAGAACTTTTTCACAAAATTCAAAAAACCTATCAAGCCCTTGGTCAGCTCCTTATGCGGCAGCCCCATACCGAAGAAATAGCCGCGGAAATCGGGCTTCCCGTTGAGGATGTGGAACATATCCTCCGGATGACCAACGGCTTGTTATCCCTGGAAATGGAAGCGGGATATGACGAAACCACCGCGATGATGGACCTTCACGAGGATTATACCTATAGCCCTGAGCAGACGGTGTTCAAAAACTCGTCCCGGGATGATGCCCGGCGTATTCTGGCCCGGCTTAAGGAACGGGAAAGACGGATCCTCATTTACCGGTATCAACTTGATGGGGGTGAACCCCACACCTTGAAGACCATAGGCGCCAAAATGGGTTTGTCCCCGGAAGCGGTCCGCCAAATAGAGAAAAAAGCTATTAGCAAGATCCGTCGGGACGGCCGGGAAGTATGGGCTTCTCTCCGCAACGAGGCCATGTAGGCATCCCTGAGGGATTTAATTAACCGCGCAGTGGTCTACTTCGCGGTTAAATTCTATATTCTATCCGGAGACAGCGACTTGGCCCCGGTTACTACCAAGCTCAAGCATCTTTGTCCCGGCAAGAAAATCAGTATCGCCGTTCCCCAAAACCAGTCCGCCATGAACCTCAAGCAGCACACCGACTTCTTCAAAAAGATACAGACCAGAGATGGAGTTTTGCATAGCAAAACTCCTTTGAAGAAGTCCCTCCTGCCGGAACAGGTAGCATATAACGGAAAAGTCATTACTGTTCCTGCCGGCTGACTCCCAAAACCTGGGCCGGAAGACGGAAAACCTGTGTCAAAGTGAATTGCCCCGCTTAATCCCCTATACGATCCCGTCCACAATCAGCAACAAACATCCCGCAAGATGTATGAAATTTCATACCGTCTTACTCGATTTAGCTCCGATATACTCTTTGTATTTCCGCCATGTTATGATATGATGAATTGCATCCGGGGATCATGCAGGCAACTTGTTTCTGGCGCAGTGAGAGGGCTTGGGACCGCGAAACGATACTTTTTTTGGCCTATACGAAAGCGGGAGGGGGAGCGCATTGGCACTTTACCGCTTAATTTTCCGGCTCTATGCTGCCTTAGCTGGCGGGCTTTCGCCGTTTTCGCGGCGCGTCCCTCGCTCCGGCTTCCTCGTGTCAAACCCTGCGGTCTTCTCCGCTACCCCACGAGGGGTGGTTGTAGTATATTGATGTTAGAGGCTTATTATTAAAGGCCGTATTATATGAGGGATGATATTGATTATGCGTAACAACGCCTTAATTACTTCCAAAATATTAACCTGGGCAAGGGAACGGCTGGATTTGTCCCTGGAAGAAGCTGCGGAATATCTTAAAAAGAAACCGGAAGTATTAAAATCTTGGGAAGAAGGCAATAAATATCCAACTATAAATCAGGCAAAAGCAATTGCGAAAAAATTGAAAATCCCTTATGTTTACTTTTTCCTGCCCGATCCGCCGCAGAATATCAAGCTGCCAAAAAATCAGGATTATAGAACACTTTCCAATCAACCTTTAAAAAAATATTCGGTTGAATTAAAAACACTTTTGTTTGATATTATGCAGCGCAGGGAAGTAATGCTTGACCTCTATCGTCAAATGGAACGTGAGCCGCAAATATTTAATCATTTCTTTGATATAAAAAGTACGGATAATAAATCTATAGCGAAAGCGATACGTGAATTATTGCAATTGCCGGAGAGGTTTAAGCAAAAAGACAGGGATTTATTTAATTTCTTTAGAAATATATTGGAAAACATGGGCGTTTTGGTTTTTCAGGCAGCGGGTGTTTCGCCGGTTGAAATGCGAGGACTGTCTGTTCTTGAAGAAATATTCCCCATTATTGTGGTAAATCGCAAGGATCCGATAAGCGCAAGAATATTCACCTTGGCACATGAATTTACTCATCTTGTAACCAGAACCGCAGGAATTTGTGACAATGCTGGAATGTCGGAATTGTCTTCCTTCGATATAGAGCTAAAATGCAATCATATTGCGGCGCAAATACTTGTTCCCGAGGAATTACTCAAGACAAACAACGATTACAAACAGCTTGTTGCCGAATGGGATGACGTGCTTGTGCGCCAGATAGCAAATGCTTTTTCTGTCAGCCGGGAAGTAATAATAGGCCGTTTATTAACCTTCAAAAATATTTCTCTGGATTTTTATCGCCGCAAAATGAGACAGTATGCGGAGGAATATAATCAAACAAAACAAAATAAAAAAGACGGCCTGCTTCTACCAGACATTGACAAAGAAACCCAATTGGGGAAGGCGTATATCAGCACAGTTTTAACCGCATATAATCAGGAAATTATTACGGCCAGAGACGCCATCCAATATTTTGACGGGCTGCGATTGGAGCACTTTGAAAAACTTGAAAGGTGGTGCTCTGCGTGAGTAATCCTAAATATGTGTTTGATACAAATGTATTTATTCGCTGCGAAGGATACATAGACCGGCCGCTTGCCTCCCCTGCGAAGCAGGTTCTTGGATTGTTGATTGGAAGGCGGGGTCCATACCCCTTTCCTTATTTCCCTTCTTTCTTTTTCGCCTTCGTGGTGAATTTCTTAATTCCGTATGTGTATATTACTCCGGTGAGCTCAGGTTGAGGAGGCTCCAGATGACGGGGGTTTCCTGGCCGAGGCACCAAAAGCCGATGGCTTTTACCCCCATGGCGCGGTACATTTCGATCCGGTAGGAGAGGGAATATTCGTCTTCGTAATAAACCGTAACTTTAAGGGGAATTTCGTAGGTAAAGGTGGGGATACTCTGTTCCCGGCGGATTTCGGTGACCTGGTTTTCCCGTTTTATCCGCTCAATGCCCGAATGAAAATACGCCCGAAAGGTACTTTCACTCCCCCAGGTACGGCCGTAGAAGGGGATGCCCATGATGAGCTTTTCCGGCTTTATGGTTAAAAGGCCATAGGCGGCCACGGCCCTGCACCAGGCCATGGACGCAATCGGGCCGGGGGCGCTGGTAGACCAATGCTCGTCATAGGCCATTACCAGGATCCGGTCCACCAGGGGGGCGATAAAGCGGTAATCATAGACATCATTGGTCAGGGGCCTGGTCCGGGCTCTGAGGGCAATGGTGAACATCTTATGAGACGGGAGCCCCTCCTTGAGTTCGGCGAGAAAGGAGCGGAAGGCCGCCCCGTCCTGGGCCGGGATATATTCAAAATCGATTTGCAGTCCGTCAAAGGGTTTGGCCGCCTCCAGTAAATCGGCGATGAACTTTTTCCTGATGGCGCTGCCCGGTTCAAGGACAAAATGGGTCAAAGCGGTGTTGTTACAGCACACCACCAGGTGTACCCGCCCGGAAAAACCGGAGATCCGCCGCCGGTTGGGAACCTTAACCAGCTGACCGTAGACATCCACTTCGGCTCCAAAATAACCGATGTCCGAAATGGGATAACCGGCCTTGAGGGTCTGTTCCCGGTCGCTTAAGAGGTAGGCCCAAATTTCACCAAAGGACGATACAGGCAGATCCGCCGGCGGGGTCAGGGCCTCCGGAAAGAATTCCCCGTATTCATCCGATATTTCCGCCTCCCGGTTCACCGCTGCTTCCGGGTATTCCGGGATCGGCAGATTGGCCGGCCTTGATTGACAGGCGCTCACTACACAAAAAACGCATCCCACGAGAAACAGCAGGGCATATCGGCGGATCATGGGGCCTGCTCTGTCCGGGCGCTTCTTCCGCAGCAGTGTTTGTACTTTTTGCCGCTGCCGCAGGGACAGGGTTCGTTCCGTCCGACCTTGGGAGCGGTCCGGACCACGGTATGGGGGATGATGGTCCCATCCTCGTAAAGCCATACCCCGTCCTGTTTCTTAAACCGGGCCCGTTCATGGTGAAGTTCCTTAAGGCCCTCCTGTTCATACCGGGCTTCGAATTCTACGGAACCTTCGATATCCTCCGCTTGGCCCTTGGTGACCGACAGGATTTTGAGCCCCAGCCAGGTAGAATTTTCGCTCCACGCCCGGGTCTGTTTTTCATCGATATCCCGTTCCCCTCCCCGGATGCAGGTATTGAGGATATACTCCACCGCGTGTTCCACATAGGCGGAATAACGGCTGCGCATCAGGGCTTCCGCGGTGGGGGGCTTTTGCGCCCCCATGAGGTAGGGCTCACAGCATTGGGCATAGGCAAGGCCGGAACCGCAGGGACAAGGTTTCATCGTCTTACTCCTTAAAATGCCTTTGTGGTTAAAATTCTTAGCGCCATATAATCACATCTTAAACCATTTAAACCCTGGGTCAAGTTTAGTCCTAAAGGGCCGCGGTCAGGGCGGAAATATCCGCGGGGATGGTCCGGGCGTGGGGGACCCGGTCCAGGGCCTGGGCGAGGGAAGGGGGCACCGGGATTTTCCCGGTCAGGGGCTCCACGGTTTCCCCGAATTTTGCCGGGTGGGCGGTGGCCAATACCGCCAGGGGCCCGTCTTCCAGCAGTTGTTGATCCCAAAGTTTGTCCACCCCTTCCCAACCCACCGCTCCGTGGGGGTCGAGAAAATACCCAAAGGTCCGGTGGACCCCCTCGATGGCCCGGCGGGTCTCGTCGTCATAAACCGCTATCCCCCGGATCAGCGTCCGCATTTCCTCCAGGGACCAATGGGCGGCCATCCGCTCAAAGTTGCTGGGGGCTCCCACATCCATGGCATTGGAAATAGTCGCCTGGGAAGGGCGGGCCTCGTAGCTGCCGCTGTGGAGATAGTCGGGGATGGTTTTGTTGCTGTTGGTGGCGGCGATAAAAAGTTTGATGGGGGCCCCCATTTTTTGGGCGTACAGCCCCGCGGTAAGGTTGCCGAAATTTCCCGAGGGCACGCAAAAGGTAATGGGCTCGCCCGGAGCAACCCGGAAGTTTCCCCGTTTCCGGCCGGAAGCGGCCGGGGCCCCTTCCGCGGTCCGGGGGGTGGCTTCTCCGTCCTCGTGGACAGCGCCGGCAAAGGCCCTGCCCGCGGCAACGGTGTAGTAGACCCCCTGGGGGATAAGCCGGGCCACGTTGATGGAATTCGCCGAGGAGAGGACCAGCCGCTTTTTAAGGGTTTCGTCCCCAAAAGCCGCCTTTACCAGGCGCTGGCAGTCGTCAAAGCTCCCCTCCACCGCCAGGGCGCTGATATTCCCCCCCAGGCCCGCGATCTGCCGTTCCTGCAGGGGAGAAACCCGGCCCTTGGGATAGAGGACCGTCACCGAGATGCCCGGTATGCCGTAGAAGCCGTCCGCCACCGCCCCGCCGGTATCCCCGGAGGTGGCCACCAGGATCCGCAGGGGCTGTTCTTCGCCCCGGCGGAGGTAGGAGAAGGCCCGGGCCATAAACCGGGCGCCAAAATCCTTAAAAGCCGCGGTGGGGCCGTGGAACAGTTCCAGCACCTGCCGGTCCCCTACGGCCACCAGGGGGGCGGTAAAGGGATAGGCCGAATGGATCAGCTCCTCCAGCACCGGATCGGGTATTTCGGGGTACACAAAGGGTTTTATCGTTTCAAAGGCAATATCGCAAAAATTCATGGTTCCCAGGGAGGTTCTGACCGCATCCCGGTATTGGGGGATTTCCTCAGGGATAAAAAGCCCGCCGTCAGGGGCAAGGCCGGTCAGAACAGCCCCGGCAAAACTCACCGGGTCATTCCGGTTTCGGGTACTATAATAACGCATGGTTTATCGTATCATACCGCGGCCCGGCCGCCAAGGGATCGGTTCAGCGCAGTTTTTTGCGGAGTTTTCGCCGTTTTTTGCGGGCCGCTTCTCTTTCGCCGGCGGAGATGGTTTTTGGGGCGGCGCCCGAGGCGGGGTATATACGGATGGGTTCCCGGTTGGGCAGCCGTGATGCGATGATAAGGCAGATTGCCCCTCCCAGGATCATCAGGGCGGAGAGGATCTGGCCGGTGGAGAAGCTCAGCAGGGGGTGGCTTATGGCGGGGGGGAGGCTGCTCTGTGCGAATTCGATCCGGTAGCCCAGGGCTTCGTCGGGTTCCCGGAAATATTCAACAACAAAACGGCAGATACCGTAGAGGATAAAGTAAAACCCGGCGAGGAAGCCCTTAAAGGGCTTTTTGTTTCGGATGAGCCAGGTGATAAGCCAGCAGAAAACCCCCTCCAGCAGGGCTTCGTACAGCTGGGATGGATGCCGGGGCAGATTTATCAGGGCGTTCGCGCTGGGGATGGCGATGCCGGTTTTTTCCGCGGCCTCCCGTACCCAGGCTTCGTTGGCGGAGAGGGGCGTCGCATGGGGGAAGATCATCCCCAGAGGACCGGTGGTTATCCTGCCATACAGTTCGCCGTTGATAAAATTGCCCAGCCGGCCAAAGGTATAGCCCAGGGGTATGCTCGCCGCATACATATCGGCGATTTCCCTGGCGTCATACCGTTTTATTGCGGAATAAATGATGATCCCCAGGGTGCCGCCGATGGCCCCCCCATGGTAACTCATGCCCTGAAGGCCGGTAAATTGTCCGTCCCGAAAGGGCCAAAACACCAGCCAGGGCTGATGCTGATATATATCGCTGGTTTCGTATACGATGGTGGCGAAGATCCGGGCCCCCAAAAGCAGGCCCAGGATACACCAGAAAAAAAGACCGGAAAGCTCATCATCAGTCATAGGAAAATGCCGCTCCCGGACCTGCTTCCGGTAGAGCAAGAAAGCCACGGAAAAGGCCGCGATGTACATAAGGCCGTACCAGCGGAAGGGAAGGCCGGGGATTATCTCCGGGGATAACCAGCTTGGAAATTGTATCGCTAATGGCATGAAAACCTCGTTACGGTGTGCCCAGGGCTTAGGGCTTAGGGCTTAAACCCCTGGGACATGGCCGCGGCCAGCTTATATTTAAGGAAATTGTTTTCCTTTTTGATTTTGGTTATCTCGAACTGCTGGGATTTTATCGTTTCCACCAGATCGCCCTGGCTCAGGACCCCGGAGTGGAGCAGATCCTCCACATAGTCCATCCGGTTTTCAAAGTCGCTCTCCGCCTCGACCCCGGCTTCCTGGAAGCTGTCGTCGATCTCCTTATCGGTAAGGGAAAATTTTTCTTCCCCGGATTGCAGGATTTTTTCGGCGATACGATACAGCGCCTGGGATATGAGGGACTGGGGCTTGTAGAGGACCACCGGCAGCCGGGATGAAAGGGCTATGTCCTGGATCGAATCCCGGTAAATGATCCCCAGGTGTTCAATCTGCAGGTCCAGATACTCCTCGCAGGACCGGCGGATTTTCATGGACACATCCGCATCCTTGGGATCATCGATCAGGTTCATGATAAGCCGGGGGTGAAACCGGTCAAAATGGGCCTTGAATTTGGCGTAAGAAGGGGGATCAACCTGCTTTATTTCCGCGATCATCCGGGGAACATAGAGTTTTCGCGGTCCCGAGCCTTCTTTCCGCATCTGTTCCAGATACTCGTAGGCCCGGGTGCCCCGGGTAAAAATGGTGTACATCAGCCGGTAGGAGGCGTTTTTCAGGAAAATATAGGCATTCAGCACCGCGGTTACCATGGGGGCGGTGATAATAATCCCCTGCCCGGAGAGGAGGAAAAAATCCAAAATAGATTGATGGGTCCCGGCCCCCAGGTCGAGGATGAGGATGTCCGTGTCCTTTTCCAGGGCCAGCAGCTGCTTAACCAGGGCTTTTCGCTGGGCTGTTTTAAGGTTCGCCGTGCCGGGAATCTCATTGTCCCCGGGGATGAACCGGAGCCCCCGGATCTCGGTATCAACGATAATATCGGAGAAATTTTCCTGGGTACCGTTTATAAAGAGGCCTATCCCCTTTTGCGGGGACTGGTAGCCCAGGACCAGATGCAGATTCGACGCCCCCAGGTCCAGATCCACTAAAACCACCCGCTTGCCGGATTGGGCAAAGATAACCGCCAAATTCGCCGCGATTAAGGACTTGCCGACCCCTCCCTTCCCGCTGGCGATGGGTATTATCCTCATGACACACCTCTTTCTTGGGGAATCGTATCCCCTTCCCCGATTTCCTCCGGCTCCGGAGGCGGTTTCGGGTATAATTTACCTTTCAGGAGGGAAGTTCCCACCAGGGAAGCCGTGTCCAGGATGATAAAACAAAAAACCAGCCCCGAAATCCTGATCAGCTCCAGCAGGGAGCCGGCGGAACCCAGTATCCGTTGGAGTGAAAAGATGATCCAGCCGATGACCGAGACGATCACGATGGTTTTTCCCGCCAGATAGAGGAAAACATAGCCCCGATACTCCCCGGGCCGGATAAACAAGAAGAAGGCCATCAGCGGAAAGAGGGCATTGGGCACCGCATAGACCATATAGGGAAACCAGGAGGCTTCCGGGCTTTCCCCCAGGGGTATGACGGTGATGAGCAATTCCAGCATAAAGATCAGCCGAAAAAGATCATATATCAAAAGGCCCAATCTAAGCGGCCGGTACGGGGGCTTATTTATTTCCATATATAGAAATCTACGTTTCTCCGGCCTTAGGGTCAAGGGGGGGAGCCCGGACTTGGAAGAGGGTTAACCACGGACCCGGAAGAAGGTTAACCACGAACTACACGAACACCACGAACGAAGGAGAAAATTCGACCACGAAGGCAGCATAAAAGAGAATGACCACAAAGGCGCAAAGTAGACCGCTGTGCGGTCAATTAAATGAGAAAAAGGGAATTAAGAGAGAAGAGGGTTAACCACGAACCAGCACGAACACCACGAACGAAGAGGGGAGAAAGGAGTTAGGAGAGAAGAGTGAGGAGTGGGGGAAACTCTCCTCTCTCCTAACTCCTCTCTTAATTCCCTTCTGCGCCTTTGTGGTAAATTTCTTAATTCGGCGCTGGAGGGCGCTTTTTGGGTGAATTTGGTGAGGGGGGACGAAATTTGACGTTTTTTTGCATTTTTTTTAAAAATTTTTAAAAAAAACGAGATTTTTGGAACGAAACGTGATATAATAATGTGTAGGTAATTATTGGAAAAAAAGACCGGCCCAAGCCGGCAAGAAAACAAAAAGGAGGAAGCCATGACATACGATACCATTCTCTATATTACTCCTCATTCCTCCCTTCTCTCGTTTGTTTATTCGCAATTTCTTACCCCCCCCCCCCCCCCCCCCCCCCCAAAAAAACACACACACCAGAGGGAGC